>JBARAE010000154.1:0-6736 GCA_049791715.1 Micromonospora sp. | reverse complement strand
GGCCGGCGAGGAGCGCGGCCAGGGCGCCGGCCGACAGGGCCGCCCCGGCGAAGAGCGCCGCGAAGGACCGGGTGGTGCCGACCTGCCAGGTGCCGGGCCGCTGGTTGGTGGCGGTGGCCACCGCGTCGACCACGTCGTCGAAGACGATCTCCGGCGCGGCCGACACCCGGGGGTTGAAGTACAGCACCTCGCCGTCGCGGACGCCGAGCTGCGCGGCGGTACGACCACCGTCGAGCGGCTGCCCGCCGAGCCGGGAGAGACTCCATCCGCCGTGCCGGACGCCCTCGTCGGCCAGGTCCTCGCCGGCGTACCGGAGCAGGGTGGGGAGCAGGTCGGCCAGCGGTACGTCGGACGGCAGGGCGAGATCCATCCTGGTCCGCGGCGCCACGATGGTGATCCGGCTCAGCCCCCCGGTCGCGGTCTTCGTCGCCACTGCGGTCTCCTCGCGCTCGCCTTCCGTCCACGTCGGACGGTGACGTCGGCCCCACGGGTCCACGACGCCCACGGGAGATTACCTACGATGGCGGGCGCATAGGATGCCCACCCGACGACACCGGTCGGTCGCGTACCGCATCCGGGCCGCTCTTGGGGAGGAGGCACCGTGAGCACGGTGGTGTTCCGCCGGCTTCCGCGTCAACCGGGGCCCGCGCTGCCTCGCGGCGAGGTGCTGCTGGAGTCCCCGCCGGAGCTGCCCGAGCCGCAGCCGCGCGGGCTCGGCCAGCTGCTGATGATCCTGCCGATGCTCTGCGGCGTCGGCGCGATGGCGTTCCTGTACGCCGGCCGAGGCAGCGGCATGATGACGTACGTCGCCGGTGGCCTGTTCGGGGTGTCCATGCTGGGCATGGCGGTCGGCACCCTTGGCAGCGGCGGCCAGGACAAGGCGGAGCTGAACGCCGACCGGCGCGACTACATGCGGTACCTCGCCCAGGTGCGCAAGCGGACCCGGCGCGCGGCCGAGCAGCAGCGCGCGGCGATGACCTGGCGGCATCCCGAGCCGGACGCGCTCTGGTCGATCGCGGCGTCCCGGCGGCTCTGGGAGCGGCGGATCACCGAGGACGACTTCGGCGAGGCCCGGATCGCCCTCGGCCCGCAGCGGCTGGCGGTGGAGATCGTCCCGCCGGAGACCAAGCCGGTGGAGGACCTGGAGCCGTTGAGCGCGATCGCGCTGCGTCGCTTCGTCCGCGCCCACTCCACCGTGCCGGACCTGCCCACCGCGCTCTCGCTGCGGGCGTTCAGCCGGATCGTGCTGCGCGGCGACCGGGAGCCGGTGCTCGACCTGGCCCGGGCCGCGCTCGGGCAGCTGGTGACCTTCCATGCCCCGGACGACCTGATCGTGGCGGTGGTGGCGGCGCCGGACCGGCAGCCGGTCTGGAACTGGGTGAAGTGGCTGCCGCACGCCCAGCACGGCGCACGTACGGACGCGGCGGGTGCTCGCCGGCTCGTCTTCGCCAGCCTGGCCGAGGCCGAGGAGGCGCTCGCCGGCGAGCTGGCCGGGCGGCCCCGGTTCGCCCCGGAGGCGAAACCGCTCACCACCGCCCCGCACGTCGTCGTGGTGCTCGACGGCGGGGAGGTCTCGGCGACCTGTGCGCTGATGGGGCCGGGTCTGCTCGGGGCCACCGTCGTCGACCTCTCCGGCGCCGTGCCCCGGGACGCCGGGCGCTGGCTGCTCTGCCTCGACGCGGGCGATGGCGGCGCGCTGGACCTGGTCCGGGGCAGCTCGTCGTCCCGGCTCGGCCGGCCGGACCGGCTCAGCGAGACGGCCGCCGAGGGGCTGGCCCGGCAGATCGCCCCCTACCGCCTCTCCCAGCAGCAATCGAGCACCGAGGAGCCGCTCGCCCGCAGCATGGAGCTGCCGGACCTGCTCGGCGTCGGGGACGCCGCCGCGGTGGAGGTGCAGCAGACCTGGCGGCCGCGCAGTCACCGGGACCGGCTGCGCATCCCGCTCGGCCTCGGCCCGGACGGCAACGTGGTCGAGCTGGACTTCAAGGAGTCCGCGCACGAGGGCATGGGCCCCCACGGCCTGGTCATCGGCGCGACCGGTTCCGGCAAGAGCGAGCTGCTGCGTACGGTGGTCGCGGCGCTGGCCGTGACGCACTCCTCGGAGGAGCTCAACTTCGTCCTGGTGGACTTCAAGGGTGGTGCCACCTTCGCCTCGCTGGACGCGTTGCCGCACACCAGCGCGGTGATCACGAACCTCTCCGACGAGCTGCCGCTGGTCGACCGGATGCGGGACGCCCTGGCCGGTGAGATGAACCGCCGGCAGGAGGTGCTGCGTGCGGCCGGCAACTACGTCTCCCGGTACGACTACGAGAAGGCCCGGGCCGCCGGCGAGCCGTTGGAGCCGATGCCCAGCCTGCTGATCATCTGCGACGAGTTCAGCGAGCTGCTCGCGGCGAAGCCGGACTTCATCGACCTGTTCGTGATGATCGGTCGGCTCGGTCGGTCACTCGGCGTGCACCTGCTCCTCGCAAGCCAGCGACTGGAAGAGGGGAAGCTCCGGGGACTCGACACCCACCTGTCGTACCGGATCGGTCTGCGGACCTTCTCCGCGGTGGAGAGCCGGATCGTGCTCGGCGTGCCGGACGCGTACGAGCTGCCGAGCGCGCCCGGCCACGGGTACCTGAAGACGGACACCAGCACGATGCTGCGGTTCCGGGCCGCGTACGTCTCCGGGCCGTACCGGGCACCGGGGCAGGTGCAGCGGTCCACCCGGGCGCAGGTGCAGCGCCGCATCGTGCCGTACGGGGTGGACTTCGTGCCGCTGCCGGTGGTCCGGACGCCGGTGGAGGCGGCACCCGAGCCGGAGCAGCCGGCCGACGGCAAGGCGGTCGCCATGCTGGACGTGCTGATCGACCGGCTCAAGGGCCGCGGCCGACCGGCACACCAGGTGTGGCTGCCGCCGCTGGCCGAGCCGCCGAGCCTGGGCGAGCTGCTGCCGCCGCTGAGCGTGCACCCGGCCTTCGGGCTCTGCACCGCGAACTGGCCGGGCCGGGGTCGGCTCGCCGTGCCGGTCGGCGTCGTCGACCGGCCCTACGAGCAGCGGCGCGACCCGATGATGGTCGACCTGGCCGGCGCGGGCGGCAACGTGGTCATCGTCGGCGCCTCGCTGAGCGGCAAGAGCACCATGCTGCGCTCGATGATCGCCTCGCTGGCGCTCACCCACACCCCGCGCGAGGTGCAGTTCTTCTGCCTGGACTTCGGGGGCGGGGCGTTGCGCAGCCTGGAAGGGCTGCCGCACATGTCCGGGGTGGCCGGGCGGCGCGAGGTCGAGGCGGTCCGCCGGACGGTGGCCGAGGTGGTCGCCCTCATCGACGACCGGGAGATCCGCTTCGCGCAGCACGGCATCGACTCGATGGCCGGCTACCGGCGGCGCCGGGCGGCCGGTGAGTTCGCGGACGACCCGTTCGGGGACGTCTTCCTGGTGGTCGACGGCTGGAACACGCTCCGCCAGGAGTACGAGGAGCTGGAGCAGACCATCACCAACCTGGCCAACCGGGGGCTGGGTTTCGGGGTTCACGTGGTCATCACGGCCGTGCGGTGGGCGGAGATCCGGATCAACATGCGCGACCTGCTCGGCACCAAGCTGGAGCTGCGGCTCGGCGACGCGGCCGAGTCGGAGATCGACCGGCGGGCCGCGCAGAACGTCCCGGTCGGCTCGCCCGGTCGTGGCCTCACCCGCGACAAGCTGCACTTCCTCACCGCCGTCTCCCGGATCGACGGTAAGCGCGACATCGACGACCTGACCGAGGGGTCGGTCGCCCTGGCCGGGCACGTGGCGGCGAACTGGAAGGGCCGGCCGGCCCCGAAGGTCCGGCTGTTGCCGCGCCGGCTGCCGGTCGCCGAGCTGGGCACGCTGGTCGACCCGGCGGCGTCCGGCCTGCCGATCGGCGTCAACGAGTCGGCCCTCGCACCGGTCCACCTGGACCTGGCGAACGAGCCCCACCTCACGGTGTTCGGCGACGCCGAGTGCGGCAAGACGAACCTGTTGCGGCTGATCGCCCGGGGGATCGCCGAGCGGTACACGCCGGCCGAGGCCCGGCTGGTGATCGCCGACTACCGGCGCGGCCTGCTGGGCGCGGTGGAGGGCGACCACCTGCTCGACTACGCGCCGTCCAACCAGGCGTTCAGCCAGGGGCTGGCGTCGATCCGCAGCGCGCTGCAGAAGCGCCTGCCCGGGCCGGACGTGACGACCGCCCAGTTGCGGGACCGGAGCTGGTGGACGGGGCCGGACCTCTACATCCTGGTGGACGACTACGACCTGGTCGCCTCCGGCGGCAGCAACCCGCTCAGCGCGCTGCACGAGCTGCTGCCGCAGGCCCGCGACATCGGTCTGCACCTGATCATCACCCGCCGGGTCGGCGGAGTGGCGCGGGCGCTCTACGAGCCGGTGCTGCAACGGCTGCGCGAGCTGGATTCACCGGGCCTGCTGATGTCGGGTAACCGGGAGGAGGGTGCGGTCTTCGGCACGCTCCGGCCGAGCCCGCAGCCGGCGGGCCGGGGCACCCTGGTGCGTCGTCGGGACGGCCAACAGTTGATCCAGACCGCATGGTCGGAACCGTTGTAACCGCAAGCAAATACTCGTTGTCCTTTGTGGACCGGACTTCCTGCGGGAAGTGTCGCCCACTCCACTCAGGACGGGCCGGTTGGCGGGCTGTCACCGCTTGGTTGCGTGGGTTACCGTCTCAGCGAGGATGTCCGTCGGTGGGGTTGGTTGCCTTGCCGCGGGGGAGAGGCGCGGCAGATCCGCCGCCACAAGATGACGGAAGGGTGTGAAGCATGGCGTTCGAGGTCGAAGCTGCGACTCTGCATACCGCCGCGGGTGACGTGCGGTCCACGCGCAGCGAGGTCGACGGCGAGCTGAAGAAGCTCTGGAACGTTGTCGACGACCTGGCCATCGCCTGGAAGGGGCAGGCGTCCACGGGCTTCCAGCAGCTCATGCAGCGCTGGAACGAGGACACCGTCAAGCTGCTGACGGCGATGGACAACATCGCCGACCTGCTCGACAAGTCGGGTACGACGCACCAGGTCAACGACGAAGAGCAGCAGCAGATGCTGGACAAGTTCCACTCTGCTCTCAACCCGTGATCCGCGCTGACGAGCAGAGGAGGAAATCGTGAGCATCAAGGTTGACTACGCTGTTCTCGAGAGCAGCAACCAGCAGATGCAGTCCATCTCGCGGACCATCGACGAGAAGCTGGACACGCTGCGGTCGATGCTGAGCAAGCTCGAGTGGGATGGCCAGGACCGGACCGCCTACGAGCAGCACCAGGCCCAGTGGGACGCCGCCGTGCGGGACATCAACAAGGTCCTCAACGACATCGGCGCGGCAGTCGGCATCGCGCGGGAGAACTACGTCTCCACGGAGATGAGCAACTCCAAGGTCTGGCAGTGAGATAGTCGCCCGTTCGCGGCTCCGGTCCGGCTCGACCGGGCCGGAGCCGCGGCGCGTCACGAGTCGACCGAGTCCTGGGGAGTGCCATGCGTACGGCGAAGCACCGTCGGCCGTTGCTCAGTTCCGCCGCCGCCGTACTGACGCTGGTCGTCGCGGCCGGCTCCGGTCTGGTGGTCCGGCCCGCCCCGGCACACGCCGCCGACACCGTACGGGGCCTCCAGTGGTACCTCGAGCCGCTGAAGATCCCGCAGGCGCAGAAGCTCTCCCGCGGCAAGGGCGTCGTGGTCGCCGTGGTCGACTCCGGCGTCTATGCCGCCCACCCCGACCTCAAGGGTCAGGTCCTGCGCGGCAAGGGTTTCAGCGCCGACGTGGCCGCCGACGGCCGCAGCGACCCGGACGCGGAGAAGGGCCACGGCACGGGAATGGCCGGGATCATCGCGGGACGCGGCGGTGGCGTGATGCACGAGCTGGGGATCGCGCCGGACGCCAGGATCCTGCCGGTCGGCCTCGGCGCAGACACCCGCAACGCTGACGTCGCCGGCGGCATCCGCTGGGCCGCTGACCACGGTGCTGACGTCATCAACGTGTCCCTGGCGGACAGCGTCCTCCGCCGCGAACTCGCCGAGGCGGTGCGGTACGCGCTGAGCAAGGATGCCGTCGTCGTCGCCGGCTCCGGCAACGTCGAGCAGGGCATGCCCACGGTGCAGGCGCCCGCCAACATCCCGGGGGTGATCGCGGTCGCCGGCACGGATCGCGCCGGTGGTCCCTGGGTCGGGTCGGCGGCCGGCCCGGAGATGGTCATAGCCGCGCCCGGCGAGCGGATCATCGCTCCGGCGCCGCCGTCGGTCTCTCCCAACGGGTACGTGGTGAACGACGGCACCAGCAGTTCGACCGCCATCATCTCCGGAGTGGCCGCCCTGGTCCGGTCCCGTTATCCGGACCTGGACGCGGCCAACGTGGTCAACCGCCTGATCCGCACCGCACGGGACGAGGGGCCGACCGGGCGGGATCCGCAGTTCGGGTTCGGGGTCGTGGATCCGCTCGCGGCGCTGACCCGTTCGGTGCCGCCGGTCTCGGCCAACCCGCTACTCGAGGGCGCGGCTGCCACGCCGAGCGCGAGCAGCACCAGCGGCGGGAACGACGACGAGCCGATGGTGACCTTCGGGCTGGCCGAGGGGGCGGGCCGGATCGCCGGGGCGGCGTTCTGTCTGCTCGTCGTGGCGGCCCTCGTCCTGCTGCTGGTCCTCCTCAGCCGACGCAGCGTGCGCCGCCGGGCGGCCACGCGGGCACCGGGCCCGCCGCCGTTCGGCCCGCCACCGGGCCACCATCCGCCCGGCTTCGGCC
>JBARAE010000153.1:0-5090 GCA_049791715.1 Micromonospora sp. | reverse complement strand
GATGGGGCCGGTCGGGATCGTCGGCAACCTGCTGATCTTCGCGGCGCTGGGGTTCTTCGCCCCGATGCGGTTCGCGGCGCTGGCGTCCGTGCCGCGGGTCCTGGCGCTCGGGGCAGGCTGCTCGGTCCTGGTCGAAACCGCACAGTACGTCCTGCGGCTGGACCGGGTGTCCTCCGTGGATGACGTACTGGTCAACGCTGCCGGCGCCGTGCTGGCCGGGCTGGCGTCGCGCCACTGGTGGCGCACTACGGCGGAGGTGCCGTCGGGCCAGCCTCACCCCGCGCCGACGGCGGCAGGCTGAGTCGCGTGTCGGGTGTGCACACGTCGGCGCTGTTTGTGCTGCTCATAGGCTTCAGACATGCGCGTACTGATCGTGGAGGACGAGCCCTACCTGGCCGAAGCCGTCCGTGACGGTTTGCGGCTGGAGGCGATTGCCGCCGACATCGCCGGCGACGGCGACTCCGCCCTGGAACTGCTCAGCGTCAACTCCTACGACCTCGCGGTCCTCGACCGCGACATCCCCGGGCCCTCCGGCGACGAGGTCGCCCGGCGCATCGTCGCCTCCGGGAGCGGCATCCCGATCCTCATGCTCACCGCTGCCGACCGGATCGACGACAAGGCTTCCGGGTTCGAACTCGGTGCCGACGACTACCTCACCAAACCGTTCGAGTTGCGGGAGCTCGTCCTGCGGCTGAGGGCGCTCAACCGCAGACGCGCGTACGCCCGGCCCCCGGTCCGCGAGATCGCGGGCCTGCGGCTCGACCCCTTCCGCCGGGAGGTCTTCCGCGACAGACGCTACGTCGCGCTCACCCGCAAGCAGTTCGCCGTGCTGGAAATCCTCGTCGCCGCCGAGGGCGGGGTCGTCAGCGCCGAAGAGCTGCTGGAACGGGCCTGGGACGAGAACGCCGACCCCCTCACCAACGCGGTGCGCATCACCGTCTCCGCACTGCGCAAACGGCTCGGCGAACCATGGATCATCGCCACCGTGCCCGGCGTTGGCTACCGCATCGACACGCAACCAGAGGCCGGACACGAGGGAGGCGAGCGTGGATAGGGCACCTGGGTTGAGCGTTCGCGTCAAACTCACCCTCAGCTACGCCGGATTCCTCACGCTTGCCGGCGTCCTGCTGCTCGCGACGGTGTGGGTGTTCCTCCTGCGCTACGTCCCCAACCGTGCGCTCATCGTCCCCGGCTCCACTGACACCCTCGCTAATGGTGTTTTTCCTATCCGGTCCAACCTCCTGCACGTTTTCGCTCCGAGGGCGGCCGCAGTGTTGGCATTCCTGCTGGGGTTCGGCCTCGTCGGAGGGTGGATCCTCGCCGGCCGGCTGCTCGCACCACTCACGCAGATCACGGATGCCGCACGGATGGCCGGGAACGGGTCGCTGTCTCACCGGATCCGCATGAAGGGCCGCCAGGACGAATTCCGTGAACTCTCCGAAGCGTTCGACTCGATGCTCGAACAACTCGAGTCCCACGTCGCCGAGCAGCAGAGGTTCGCCACGAACGCCTCCCACGAACTGCGCACCCCGCTGGCGATCTCGCGGACGCTCCTCGACGTCGCCCGCAAGGACCCCACACGGTCCCGGGGCGAACTCATCGAACGCCTGCACGCTGTCAATACGCGGGCGATCGACCTCACCGAGGCCCTCTTGCTGCTCAGCCGCGGCGACCGCGGAAACTTCACCCGCGAGAGCGTCGACCTCTCCCTCATCGCCGAAGAAGCCGCCGAAGAACTGCTTCCCCTCGCCGAACAGCGCCGGATCACGCTGGACGTCACCGGCGGGGCGGCCCAGACCAGCGGCTCCGCGGAGCTCCTGTTGCGGATGGTGACGAACCTCGTCCAGAACGCCATCGTCCACAACCTTCCCGCCGGCGGCACCGTGACGGTCCACACCGAGACGCACGGCGACACGAGCGTGCTGCGGGTCGAGAACACGGGCCATCCGCTCCCACCGGAACTGGTACCGACCCTCACCGAACCCTTCCAGCGCGGAACCGAACGCGTACGCACCGACGAGCACGCCGGCGTGGGCCTCGGCCTGGCCATCGTGCACAGCATCGTCGGCGCCCACGACGGGACCCTCGCCCTCGTCCCCCGCCCCGCCGGCGGTCTCCTCGTCACGGTCCGGCTTCCCGGCACGCCGTCGGCGTCGTCCCCGAGCGGGGACCACTAGATCGTTGACTCGTGCCGCCTCAGCCGGCGGGCAGCTCGCGGGAGCGTTGCCGCACGCCCGGCCCGCCGTACGGGTAGTCCGCCACCAGCGGGGCGCTGGCCTCGTCGAGAAGTCGAGCCTCCTCGGCGTCCAGGCGCAGGTCGGCGGCGGTGAGGTTGTCGTCGAGCTGCTCGGTGGTGCGGGCGCCGAGGATCACCGAGGTGACCGCGGGCCGCTCGGCCAGCCAGGCCAGGGCCACCGCCGACATCGACACGCCCCGCTTCTCCGCCACCTGCCGTACCGCGTCGATGACCCGCCAGGTGCGCTCCTCGGCGTTGCGCCCGGCGTACGCCTCGACGCCCCGGTCGGGGTTCTCGCCGAGGCGGGTGGCGCCGGTGGGCGGGGTGTCCCGCCGGTACTTGCCGGTCAACCAGCCACCGCCCAGCGGCGACCAGGGCAGGATGCCGATCCCCTCGTTCTCGCAGACCGGCACGATCTCGAACTCGATCTCCCGAACCAGCAGGTTGTACTGCGGCTGGAGGGTGACGATCGGGGTGAGGTTGAGGTGCTGACTGAGCAGGGCGGCCTTCTGCAGCTGCCAGCCGGTGAAGTTGCTGACCCCGGCGTAGCGAATCTTGCCGGCCCGGACCGCGTCGTCGAAGAACCGCAGGGTCTCCGGCAGCGGGGTCAGCGGATCCCAGGCGTGCGCCTGGTACAGGTCGACGGCCTCCACGCCGAGGCGGCGCAGGCTGGCGTCGAGCGCGCGGGTGAGGTGCACCCGGGACAGCCCGGCGTCGTTCGCGCCGGGGCCCATCGGAAACCGCCCCTTGGTGGCGATCACCACCCGGTCCCGCATGCCCGGCCGGTCACGCAGCCAGCGGCCGACGATGTCCTCCGACACGCCCGAGGAGTAGACGTCGGCGGTGTCGATGAACGTCCCACCGGCCTCGACGAACCGGTCGAGCTGGGCGATGCTGCCCGCCTCGTCGGTCTCCGCGCCGAACGTCATCGTGCCCAGACAGAGGGTCGACACCACCGTTCCGGTGTTGCCCAGGGTGCGGTAGCGCATGGTTTCCTTCCGGTGGTCCAGCAGACCCCGCCGATCCTGCCACCGTCGCCGAGGGACCGCAGCGGACGCCGGGCCGCGCCGGCTCTGCAGGTCGGGACGGGATGCGGCAGAGTGGCAGCGATGACCGGGACGAGGGAGGCGGTGGCCGTGGAGGGTCCGACCGGGGTGGTGTTCCCGACGACCGACTCGGGACGCAGCACGACGGCGCTCGGCCGCGCGGTGGTGGCCGACGCGCTGCGGGCCGTCGACCCGGTCGGTGCGCGCTCCGCGGAACACGAGACGAACTGGCGGCACGGGTACCTGGGGCACTTCCGCCGGCTCGTCGAGGCCGGCCTGCTCTCCCGCGACGCCGCGGTGACCGTGGCCCGCGACGGGCTCGCCTCCCTGCACTCCAGGATGCGGTTCGTTGCCGAGGGCGGTGCGGACCTTCCGCTGGACGAGGTCTTCACCGCCGACGCCGGGCACCCGCCGCTGGACACCGCCACCGTCGCGGGGGCCGGGGAGCCGGACCGGGAGCTGTCGCTGCCGTACCGGGGTCAGCGGCTGCGGGGCGACGACCTGCACCGCCGGCTCGACGCCTGGGTCGCCGCCGGCGTCATCGAGCCGTCCTGCGCCGAGGCGGTCCGCGCCGTCATGGCGAACCCGGACTGGCTGGACCTGCGCGACCAGCGCGTCGTCGTGCTCGGGGCGGGCGCCGAGATGGGCCCGCTGCCGTCGCTGCTGCGCTGGGGCGGCGAGGTGGTCGCGGTCGACCTGCCGCGACCGGAGATCTGGCGCCGCCTGCTGCGTACCGCGCGCCGGTACGGCGGGCGGCTGCACCTGCCGGTCCGACCCGGCACCGGCGGTGACGACGCGGCGATCGCGGCCGGCGCGGGCGCGGACCTGCTGCACCGTCTCCCCCAGGCCGCCGATTGGCTGCTCGGCGTCGACGGGCGACTGGTGCTCGGCAACTACGTCTACGCCGACGGGGCCACCAACGTGCGGGTCGCGATGGCGGTCGACGCGCTCACCCGTCACCTGCAGCAGCGCCGCGACGACGTGGCGCTGGCGTTCCTCGCCACCCCCACCGACGTGTTCGCCGTCCCCGGCGAGGCGGTGCGGCACGCCGAGCGCGGTTACGCCGCGCGCGGCCTCGCCCGCCGATCGCTGCGGGTGCTCTCCGGCGGGCGACTGTTGCACCGCACCTATCCGCCGGGCGCCGACCCGGGCATCAACGACAGCCTGGTACCGCAGCAGGGGCCGAACTACGCCCTCGCGAAGCGGCTGCAGCGCTGGCGGGCCACGGTGGCCCGGGACGCGGGGGCGACCGTGTCGTTCAAGGTGGCGCCGCCCACGCGGACCCGCTCGGTGCTGCGCAACCGCGCGCTCGCCGCCGCGTACGCCGGCGCGCACCGGTTCGGCATCGAGGTGTTCGACCCGGCCACCAGCAACACGCTGATGGCCGCGCTGCTGGTGCACGACCTGCGTACCGGCACCCCGCCGTTGCCGCATCCGTGGCAGGAGGAGGCGTACGGCGCGGCGCACGGTGGACTGTGGCGGATCCCGTACGCCCCGCGCAGCGCCCTGGGCCTGGCCGTCCTGCTAGGCCTCGGGGGTGCGCGGGCCTGACGCCCCGGCAGGGCCGGGCCGCGTCGGGCAGGTCAGCCGCGGGCGTCCTGCGGCGGGCCGGAGTCGACACCGGACGGGATGCCGCGTCCCGCCGGCCCCTGCGCGGGCAGCACGATCTGGGTGCATCGGCTGGTGGCGACCAGGGTGCCCTCGGCATCGACCAGCTTGGCCGCGCAGAAGACGACCCGGCGGGTACGGCGTACCACCTCCCCGGGGGCGCGCAGCACCCCGGGGCGGGTGCTGCGCAGGAACTCCAC
>JBARAE010000152.1:0-3701 GCA_049791715.1 Micromonospora sp. | reverse complement strand
ACGCCAAGGGCGAGGTGCTCTCGGTGGCCATGGCCGGCGAGGGTCAGCACCAGGACGCGGGCGCGAAGATGGTGCACGCCGCGCCGCACACCTCCTCGACCATCGTGTCGAAGTCGATCGCCCGGGGCGGCGGCCGCACCTCGTACCGCGGTCTGGTCCAGGTGTTGGAGGGCTCCACCAACAGCAGGAGCACGGTCAAGTGCGACGCGCTGCTGGTAGACACCATCTCCCGCTCGGACACCTACCCGTACGTCGACATCCGCGAGGACGACGTGTCGATGGGGCACGAGGCGACCGTCTCCAAGATCAGCGACGACCAGCTCTTCTACCTGATGAGCCGGGGCCTGAGCGAGGACGAGGCGATGGCCATGATCGTGCGGGGCTTCATCGAGCCGATCGCCAAGGAGCTCCCGATGGAGTACGCCCTGGAGCTCAACCGCCTCATCGAGCTGCAGATGGAGGGCGCGGTCGGCTGACCAGGCCAGCCCTCGCGCGGCCCGGACCGGTCGCGCCGCGACCAGCCCGACCGACCTTCCGATCAATCGCAGAACAGACCAAGGAAGAGATGACTACCCAGGCTTCCGCGCCGCCCAGCACCAAGTCGCAGGCGCTCCGCTCGTACGACGTCGCCGACTTCCCGGCCCTGACGGGCATGGAGGAGGAGTGGCGGTTCACCCCGCTCAAGCGCCTGCGCGGCCTGGTCGGCGGGGCGCAGGCCGCGACCGGCACGGTCCGGCACGAGTACGGCGAGCTGCCCGAGGGCGTCACCGTCTCCCGCATCGGCCGCGACGACCCGCGGGTCGGCAGCGTGCTCACCCCGTTCGACCGGGTCAGCGCGCTGGCGTACGGCGGGGCCGAGCAGGCGCTGCTGGTGTCGGTTGCCCGTGAGGCCGTGGTGGCCGAACCGGTGAGCCTGCGGGTGGTCGGCGAGGGCTCCGACGGGGTCGCCTTCGGGCACACGTTCGTCGAGGTGGGCCGGTTCGCCGAGGTGACCCTGGTGCTGGAGCACACGGGTTCGGCCACCCTCGCGGACAACGTCGAGGTGGCGGTGGCCGACGGCGCGAAGCTGACCCTGATCACCGTCGCCGACTGGGCCGACGACGCGGTGCAGGCCCAGCACCTGAAGGTGAAGCTGGGCCGGGACGCCACGGTGATCCACGTCCAGGTGAGCCTCGGCGGCGACCTGGTCCGGCAGTACACCTCCGTGGAGTACGGCGACCGGGGCGGCGAGGCCGAGCTGTACGGCCTCTACTTCGCCGACTCCGGCCAGCACCTGGAGCACCGGCAGCTGGTCGACCACACCGTGCCGGACTGCCGCAGCTACGTCGGTTACCGGGGCGCCCTGCAAGGCTCCAGCGCGCACACCGTCTGGGTCGGTGACGTGCTGATCCGGGCCGAGGCGACGGGCACCGACACGTACGAGATCAACCGGAACCTGCTGCTCACCGACGGCGCCCGGGCGGACTCGGTACCGAACCTGGAGATCGAGACCGGCGAGATCGCCGGCGCCGGCCACGCGAGCGCGACCGGCCGCTTCGACGACGAGCAGCTCTTCTACCTGATGGCCCGGGGCATCCCGGAGGGCGAGGCGCGCCGCCTGGTGGTCCGCGGCTTCTTCGCCGAGCTGATCAACAAGATCCCCGTCGAGGAGCTGCGGGAGCGGCTCGGTGACGCGATCGAGGCCCGACTCGCCAAGGCCGGCGCCTGATGATCAAGATCTGCTCGACCGAGGACGTGCCGAAGGGCACCGCGATCAGCGCCGACGTGGACGGCACCCAGCTCGCCATCGTGCACGGCGAGGACGACAACTTCTACGCCGTCTACGACGAGTGCTCGCACGCCGCGGTGGCCCTCTCCGAGGGCGAGGTCGACGGCTGCACGCTGGAATGCTGGCTGCACGGTTCCCGTTTCGACCTGCGTACCGGTGAGCCCACCGGGCTGCCCGCGACCGAACCCGTTCCCGTCTACCCCGTCGAAGTCCGCGACGGCGACATCTACGTCAGCCTGACGCCGAGCAATGGAGTGACCCGATAATGAGCACCCTGGAGATCCGCGACCTGAAGGTGTCGGTCAAGCTGCCCGAGGGTGAGCTCAAGCCGATCCTGGCCGGTGTCGACCTGACCGTGAAGTCGGGCGAGACCCACGCGATCATGGGCCCGAACGGCTCCGGCAAGTCCACCCTGGCGTACTCGATCGCCGGCCACCCGAAGTACGAGATCACCGGCGGTTCGGTGACCCTCGACGGTGAGGACGTGCTGGCCATGTCCGTCGACGAGCGGGCCCGCGCCGGTCTCTTCCTGGCCATGCAGTACCCGGTCGAGGTCCCCGGCGTGTCGGTGGCCAACTTCCTGCGGACCGCCAAGACGGCCATCGACGGCGAGGCGCCGAAGCTGCGGACCTGGGCCGGCGAGCTGCGCGGCGCGATGCAGAAGCTGCAGATGGACCCGGCGTTCGCCCAGCGCAACGTCAACGAGGGCTTCTCCGGCGGTGAGAAGAAGCGGCACGAGATCGTGCAGCTGGAGCTGCTCAAGCCGAAGATCGCGATCCTCGACGAGACCGACTCCGGCCTCGACGTCGACGCGCTGCGCGTGGTCAGCGAGGGCGTGAACCGGGTCCGCGACACCGGCGACACCGGCCTGCTGCTGATCACCCACTACACCCGGATCCTGCGCTACATCAAGCCCGACTTCGTGCACGTGTTCGTCGCCGGCCGGATCGTCGAGCAGGGCGGCCCGGAGCTGGCCGACAAGCTCGAGGAAGAGGGCTACGAGCGGTACGTCGCCGGGGCCGGTTCGGCGCGGGCCTGATAACCGGAAGGTCGCGGATATGACCACGATCGCCATCCCGTCGGGGATGCCGCAGTACGACGACGTGCCGCGTTTCGACGTGGCCACGGTGCGCGCCGACTTCCCGATCCTCGACCGGGAGGTCAACGGGCACCGGCTGGTCTATCTCGACAGCGCCAACACCTCGCACAAGCCGCGGCAGGTGCTCGACGTGCTCGCCGAGCACTACGCGATGCACAACGCGAACGTGTCGCGCTCGGTGCACACCCTGGGCACCGAGGCGACCGAGGCGTACGAGGGGGCGCGGGCGAAGATCGCCGCGTTCATCAACGCGCCGAGCGTGGACGAGGTGGTGTTCACCAAGAACTCCACCGAGGCGATCAACATCGTCGCGTACGCGTTCTCGAACGCCTCGCTGCGGCCCGACGCGGACCCGCGGTTCCGGCTCGGCCCGGGCGACGAGATCGTGATCTCCGAGATGGAGCACCACTCGAACATCGTCCCGTGGCAGCTGCTGGCCGAGCGGACCGGCGCGACCCTGCGCTGGTTCCCGGTCACCGACCACGGCCGGCTGGACGAGTCGGGGCTCGAGGAGCTGGTCACCGACCGGACGAAGATCGTTTCGCTGGTGCACACGTCGAACATCCTCGGCACGGTCAACGCCACCTCCCGGATCACCCAGCGGGTCCGTGAGGTGGGCGCCCTGTTGCTGCTCGACTGCTCCCAGTCGGTGCCGCACATGCCGATGGACGTGGTCGACTACGACGCCGACTTCATCGTCTTCACCGGCCACAAGATGTGCGGCCCGACCGGCGTCGGCGTGCTCTGGGGCCGCGGCGAGCTGCTCGCCGCGATGCCTCCGGTGATGGGTGGCGGCTCGATGATCGAGACGGTCACCATGGCCCGGTCCACCTT
>JBARAE010000151.1:0-5578 GCA_049791715.1 Micromonospora sp. | reverse complement strand
GGTCGAGGTGTGCCGGCCGCGGCCGATCGCGCTGACCACGCCGACCGCCCGCGCGGCCTCCGGGACGAGGCGGTTGACCAGCGTCGACTTCCCCACCCCGGAATGCCCCACCATGACCGAGATCCGGCCGGCGAGCAGCGCGCGCAGCGCCTCCAGGTCGGAGTCCGGTTGGATCAGCACGTACGGCAGTTCCAGCTCGGTGTAGTAGTCGAGGACCGCCTCCGGGCCCGCCAGGTCGGCCTTGGTCAGGCAGAGCAGCGGCTCGATGCCGGCGTCGTATGCGGCCACCAGGCAGCGGTCGATGAACCCGGTACGCGGCGGCGGGTCGGCCAGCGCGCTGACGATCACGAGCTGATCGGCGTTGGCCACCACGACCCGCTCCAGCCGCCCCTCGGCGGTGGTCGCGTCGTCCTCCGCGGTGCGCCGCAGCACCGAGCTGCGCTCGGCGATCCGGACGATCCGGGCCAGCGCCCCGGCCGCGCCGGAGGTGTCCCCGACCAGGCCGACCCGGTCGCCCACCACCACCGACTTGCGCCCCAGCTCGCGGGCCCGCATCGCGGTGACGGTGGGGGCGTCGGGTCCGACGTCGGGCAGCACGCAGGTGTACCGGCCCCGGTCGACGGCGATCACGAAGCCGTCGACCGCGTTCTCATGCCGAGGGCGGGTGCGCGTACGCGGGCGCGAGGACTTCCCGGGTCGGACCCGTACGTCGTCCTCGTCGTACTCCCGCCGTTTGGTCGCCAGGACCCGGCCCCCTGTCGCGTCAGCTCTTTCCGGTCACCATCGCTGACCATAGTGCCGGAAACTCGGGCATGGTCTTGGAGGTGCACGCCACGTCGTCCACCTCGATCCCGGGGACGGCGAGCCCGGCCACCGCGGCGGCGTGCGCCATCCGGTGGTCGGCGTACGTCCGGAAGGTGCCACCGGACAGCGGGCGGGGGCGGATCTCCAGCCCGTCCGCCGACTCGGTGATGTCGGCGCCGAGGGCGGTGAACTCCCGGGCCAGCGCGGCGATCCGGTCGGTCTCGTGCCCCCGGATGTGCCCGATGCCGGTCAGCCGGGACGGCGAGTCGGCGAGCATGGCCAGGGCGGCCAGCGCCGGGGTCAGCTCGCTGACGTCGGAGAGGTCGGCGTCGAGGCCGTGCACTGCGCCGGTGCCGCGGACGGTCAGCCCGGCGGTGGTCAGCGTCACCTCGCCGCCCATCCGGTGCAGCAGGGTGCGGAGCTGCTCGACCGGCTGCATGCTGCTGCGCGGCCAGCCCTGGAGGGTCACCTCGCCGCCGGTGACCAGCGCGGCGGCGAAGAACGGGACCGCCCCGGAGAGGTCGGGCTCGATGTCCCAGCCGCGCCCGGACAGCGGCCCGGGCTCGACCGTCCAGACGTCCGGCATGGTGTCGTCGACGGCCGCGCCGGCGGCCCGGAGCATCTGCACCGTCATCCGCAGGTGCGGCGCGGAGGGGACCGGTGGTCCCTGGTGCCGGACCACCACGCCCCGGTCGAAGCGGGGCGCGGCCAGCAGCAGGCCGGAGACGAGCTGGCTGGAGGCGGAGGCGTCGATGACCACCTCGCCGCCGGTGACCCGGCCGGTGCCGAGGACCACCAGCGGCAGGCTGCCGGTGGCGGGGGCGTCGATGCGGACGCCGAGGGAGCGCAGCGCCCCGATCAGCGGGCCGAGCGGGCGGACCCGGGCCTGGGGGTCCCCGTCGAAGGTGACCCGCCCCTCGGCCAGCCCGGCCACCGGCGGCACGAAGCGCATCACGGTGCCGGCCAGGCCGACGTCGACGTGGGCCGGGCCGACCAGCTGGTGCGGGCGGACCAGCCAGCGCTGGTCGTCGTGGATCGACATGTGCGCGCCCATCGCCCGCAGGCCGCCGGCCATCAGCTCGGTGTCCCGGGCGCGCAGCGGCCGGAACAGGGTCGACGGGCCGCTGGCCAGCGCGCTGAGCACCAGGGCCCGGGCGGTCATCGACTTGGAGCCGGGCAGGCGCAGCGTGGCACCGACCGGATCACTGGCGGTCGGTGCGGTCCACGGCTGCTGCGGCCGGGTCGCGGTCAGGTTCCCCACGCTCACATTCTGCCAACTTCGCGGGCCGGTGGAACCGGCCGGCGAGCGTACTCCCGGTTGGCGGGACAGCCGGGAGTCCGGCGCCGGGTTAGCGTGTGCGGCATGTGCGGAAGGTACGCGACGACCCGGAGCGCGGGCGACCTGAGCGCGCTGTTCGAGTCGTACGACGAGACCGGCGGCGCGGTCGGCCCGGACTACAACGTCGCTCCCACCGATCCGGTGCCGCTGGTCCGGGTGACCACCGAGGGGCACCGGGTGCTCTCCGCCGGCCGCTGGGGGCTGGTGCCGCACTGGTCCCGTACCGCCGCGGGGGCGGCCCGCATGATCAACGCCCGGGCTGAGACGATCGCCACCAGCCGGGCGTACGGCCCGTCGTTCGCCCGCCGACGCTGTCTGGTCCCGGCCGACGGCTGGTACGAGTGGGTTCGTGAGCCGGGCGGCCGCCGGCAGCCCTACTTCATGACGCCGACGGACGGCTCGGTGCTCGCCTTCGCGGGCATCTGGTCGGTGTGGGAGTCGGCCGGCAGCGCGCTGCTCACCGTCAGCGTGCTCACCACGGCGGCGGTCGGGGAACTGGCCGAGGTGCACGACCGGATGCCGTTGCTGCTGCCCCGGGACCGCTGGACGCCCTGGCTCGCCTCGACCGACGAGCCGGCCGCGCTGCTCACTCCGCCCCCCGCCGAGTGGCTCGCCGGTCTGGAGATCCGCCCGGTCTCCTCGGCGGTGGGCGATGTCCGCAACGACGGTCCCGGGCTGACCGCCCGGGTGCCGGCCGCCCGCCGGGACGACGTCACGAAAATGACGCTGTTCTGATCACTGTCCGCGACATTGTCGTGTGCTGATTTGCCGCAGTTGGACTGAAACGTCGCCCGGCCGTTCAGGCATCTTTCCGGCAGAGTCTTGTCCCCGTATCGCGAAGTGCGATAGAACACAGCGCCGGCGGTGGGCGTCGATTCGCACGGGGCGGATGACACCCATCGATCCTTGCGATCTTGCCGGTCCCACGGGGGAGGTGGGTGTATTGACACGGGCACGCATGCCCCGCCCGCATGAGGTGGCCGCCGCACGACGAGATCCGCGCCTGTTGCGGGCGTTGCGGGAGCGGCGGCAGGACGAGGCGTGGCGGACCAGAGGAACCTGCCAGAGTGTGGACCCGGAAACGTTCTTTCCGGCGCCCAACGAACCGGCCGACTCGGCCGTGGCGCTCTGTCGCAGTTGTGATGTTCAGGGATCCTGCCTGGCCTGGGCGTTGGAGGTGGGTGACTGCCACGGCGTCTGGGGCGGCACCACGCCACGCGAGCGCCGGGCGATGCTCGTCGCCTGGCGCAGCGAGGTGCAGCCGGATCCCGACGCGGTCGACGAGGCCGGCCCGCCGGTCCGCGACCGTCTGCTCACGCTGGTGCCGCTGAGCCGATAACTGCGCGTCGAGTCTTCGCCGCCCGCGATCCGACGGAAAGAGGGCGGCGAAGGCGTTTCGGCGACGCCTCTTGTGGCGGCGCGGGGTCGGCTGCATCCGCGCGCAGAATGAGCCGGTGCGGCACAGCGACGAGATCGACACCCCCCGCGGGCCGGCCCGGGCCGACACCGACCTGCCGGCCCGACCGGCCTCGACCCTGCTCGTGCTCGGCCACGGGGCCGGCGGCGGGGTGGACGCCCCGGACCTGCTCGCGGTCCGGGACGCGATGGTCGACGCCGGGGTGGCGGTGGTCCGGGTGACCCAGCCCTACCGGGTCGCCGGTCGGCGCGCCCCGGCCCCGGCCGGGCAGCTCGACGAGGCGTGGACGACGGTGCTGGCCGCCCTGCGCGAGCGGCATCCCACCGTGTCCACCTGCGTGGTCGGGGGGCGTTCCAGCGGCGCACGGGTCGCCTGCCGCACCGCCCACGCGGTCGGCGCGGCCGGAATCGTCGCGCTGGCGTTCCCCTTGCACCCGCCCGGCCGTCCGGAGCGTTCCCGCGCCGACGAGTTGGACACCGGCCTGCCCACGCTCGTGGTGAACGGTGATCGCGACCCGTTCGGCGTGCCCGAATCGGGCCCCGGGGTGGCGGTGGTGCTGCGCCCGGGGGAGCGGCACGACCTGCGTCGTGATCCGTCCGGTACGGCGGCGGTGGTACGCGACTGGCTACGCGCGCAGGGCTGGGCGGCCCGCTGAACCGGCGTGCCGCGTGACCGTCGGCACCCGCAGGTCGTTGCATCGGATGGTGTCGGACGTCCGGTTCGGGCGGTTGGCACCATCCTCCCAGGCCCTTCCTGGTCCCACCGTCGGTTCGCGGCCGGCCGGGACCAGGAAAGGCGGGTGGGGAGGACGGAATGTGCCGGGCGGCGACTCGCGTTACCAACCACGGACGACTTTTCAGCCGAGGGGGGTGACCGTGCCGACCGAGACACGGAGTCGGGAGCGGGACGAACGGGACGCGCGGCAGCTGCGCCAGCTGCTGGACGCGCCGCAGTGGCCCGCGGACGGGTCGGTGGTGAGCACCAGCACACCCGCGGGAAGTGAATCTGCGGCCAGGTGGGTACGCGTATCCTCGGCGGGAAAGCATCCGACGCGAGGGGATGTGCGGTTGACCACCGAGAAGACGGACGAGCGCAGGGCCCGTTTCGAGCGGGACGCGATGCCCTTCGTGGATCAGCTCTACGCTGCCGGGTTGCGGATGACGCGTAACCCGGCGGATGCCGAGGACCTGGTCCAGGAGACGTACCTGAAGGCGTACGCCGCCTTCCACCAGTTCGAGCAGGGCACCAACCTGAAGGCCTGGCTCTACCGGATCCTGACCAACACCTACATCAACTCCTACCGCAAGCGGCAGCGCCAGCCCGTCCAGGCGCCCACCGACGAGATCACCGACTGGCAGCTCGCCGAGGCCGAGTCGCACACCTCCAGCGGGCTGCGCTCGGCGGAGACCGAGGCGCTGGACCGGCTGCCGGACAGCGACGTCAAGGAGGCCCTCCAGCAGCTGCCGGAGGAGTTCCGCCTGGCCGTCTACCTCACCGACGTCGAGGGCTTCTCCTACAAGGAGGTCGCCGACATCATGGGCACACCGATTGGCACCGTGATGTCGCGGCTGCACCGCGGCCGTCGTAATCTGCGCAAGCTGCTCGAGCAGTACGCCGCGGAGCGGGGTTTCAGCTCCGCGCCGTCGTCGAAGGGTTCGACCGCCGCCGCCGGCCGGGAGGTGTGACCGTGAGCTGTGGGGAGCCGCACGAGACGGACTGCCGCGAGGTGCTCGCGGAGGTCTACCTCTACCTGGACCTGGAGTGCGCGGACGAGCGCCGGATGCTGATCCGGCACCACCTCGACGAGTGCGGGCACTGCCTGCGCGAGTACGGCATCGAGCAGGAGGTGAAGGCGCTGGTCGCGCGTTGCTGCGGCAACGAGACCGCGCCCGAGCAGCTGCGGGAACGGCTGCGGGTACGCCTCACCGAGCTGGTGGTCTTCGAGAGCACCGAGTCCCGCGAGCTGGCGGAGTGAGCGCCGCACTGCGCTGATCAACACCGGTGGCCCGGGTCGAATT
>JBARAE010000150.1:0-4047 GCA_049791715.1 Micromonospora sp. | reverse complement strand
GTGCCGCTCCGGCCCGGGTGGCTGTCCCGGGCGGACGGGCGTCGGGTGGCCCGGCCACGCCACTCGCTCCACAGCCAGCCGGCCGCGACGGCGGCCACCACGGCCACCGCCCAGAGCACCCACTCGGGCATCCGTACCCCTGCCTCTCGCCGAGGGCGGTCGCAGCGCCGCCGCCGTCCGGCGATCGTCGCACGACCGTGGTCGGCGTGCCGTTCGAGCGCGCCCCCGGGCCGGTGCGTCCCAGGCGCCGGACGGAGGTCCCGCCGACGAGGCCACGGCGGGTACCGAGGCGGTTGTCCCACCCGACCGCTACCGTTCGGGAGGAGCACGATCACGGGAGGTCGACAGCGGTGTCCGAAGGCGGCAGGGTGTCCGAAGAAGCGATTCCCCAGCAGGTCAGCGCGGCGCAGGAGGCGGCGGCGGGCGCCGAGCCGACCCCGGAGGCGCGGGAGCGGCACGCCACGCTGAGCCAGGAGCTGACCGAGCACCAGTACCGCTACTACGTGCTCGACGCGCCGACCATCTCCGATGCCGAGTTCGACAAGCTGCTGCGCGAGCTGGAGGCGCTGGAGGCGGAGTTCCCCGCGCTGCGGACCCCGGACTCGCCGACCCAGCGGGTGGGCGGCACGTTCTCCACCGACTTCACCCCGGTCACCCACGCCGAGCGGATGCTCTCGCTGGACAACGCCTTCGCGGACGAGGAGCTGGCCGCCTGGGCCGAGCGGGTCGAGCGGGACGCCGGCGGTCCCGTGCCGTACCTCTGCGAGCTGAAGGTCGACGGCCTGGCGATCAACCTGACCTACGAGCGGGGCCGGCTGGTCCGGGCCGCCACCCGCGGCGACGGGCGCACCGGTGAGGACGTCACCGCCAACGTGCGCAGCATCAGGGACGTGCCGGGCCGGCTGACCCCCGCCGACGACTTTCCCGACGTGCCGGAGTTCCTCGAGGTCCGGGGCGAGATCTACTTCCCGATCGCCGCCTTCGCCGACCTCAACGCCGGCCTGGTCGAGCAGGGCAAGGCACCGTTCGCCAACCCGCGCAACGCGGCCGCCGGCAGCCTCCGCCAGAAGGACCCCCGGATCACCGCCACCCGGCCGCTGCGCCTGGTGGTGCACGGAATCGGCGCCCGCCGCGGCTTCCAGCCGGCCGCCCAGTCGGAGTCGTACGCGGCCCTGCAGGCGTGGGGGCTGCCGACCAGCGACCGGGTCCGGGTGGTGCCCGACCTCGCCGGCGTCGCCGAGTACATCGCCTACTACGCGGAGCACCGGCACGACGTCGAGCACGAGATCGACGGCGTGGTGGTCAAGGTCGACCCGGTCTCCATCCAGGGCCGGCTCGGCTCGACCAGCCGCGCGCCACGCTGGGCGATCGCCTTCAAGTACCCGCCGGAGGAGGTGACCACCAAGCTGCTCGACATCGACGTGAACGTCGGGCGCACCGGGCGGGTCACCCCGTTCGCGGTGCTGGAGCCGGTGCGCGTGGCCGGTTCCACGGTCGCCCTGGCCACCCTGCACAACGCCCGCGAGGTCGAGCGCAAGGGCGTGCTGATCGGCGACACCGTGGTGCTGCGCAAGGCCGGCGACGTGATCCCCGAGGTGCTCGGCCCGGTGGTCGACCTGCGCCCGGCCGACGCCCGGCCGTTCGTCATGCCCACCACCTGCCCGGCCTGCGGCACCCCGTTGGCACCGGCGAAGGAGGGCGACGTCGACATCCGCTGCCCCAACAGCCGCAGTTGCCCGGCCCAGCTCCGTGAGCGGGTGTTCCACCTCGCCGGCCGGGGTGCCTTCGACATCGAGGTGCTCGGCTACAAGGGCGCCTCCGCGCTGCTCGACGCGGGCATCATCACCGACGAGGGCGACCTGTTCCAGCTCGACGCCGACCAGCTCGCCCGCTCGCCGTTCTTCGTCAACAAGGACGGCAGCCTGGGCAGCAACGCGACCAAGCTGCTGGACAATCTCGCCGTCGCCAAGGAGCGCGACCTCTGGCGGGTGCTGGTCGCGCTCTCCATCCGGCACGTCGGCCCCACCGCCGCGCAGGCCCTGGCCCGGCACTTCCGCTCGATCGAGGCCATCGACAAGGCGGGCGAGGAGGAGCTGTCCTCGGTGGACGGGGTCGGCCCGACCATCGCCGCCAGCATCAAGGAGTGGTTCGCCGTCGACTGGCACCGCGAGGTGGTGCGCAAGTGGGCCGACGCGGGCGTACGGATGGCGGAGGAGGCGGGCGACGAGGGGCCGCGCCCGCTGGAGGGAATCACCGTGGTGGTGACCGGCACCCTGGCCGGGTTCAGCCGGGACCAGGCGTCCGAGGCGATCCAGAGCCGGGGCGGAAAGGTCACCGGTTCGGTGTCCAAGAAGACGGACTTCGTCGTGGTGGGGGACAACCCGGGTTCCAAGGCGGACAAGGCGGCCGGCCTGAAGGTGCCGGTCCTCGACGAGGACGGCTTCCGGGTGCTGCTGGAGTCCGGCCCGGACGCCGCGCGGGAGGTCGCCCGGGTCGAGGGCTGAGCCGCCACTCAAGGCGGATCGGCGGCGTCGCTTGCGTCGTATACCAACTTAATTACGACTACGACCGATTCGTGACTGTCGTGTCGGGGAAACCGGGAACGAGGGCGTTTCATTGGTGCACGGCGTGTGAGCGGCGCACGCCGCAGCCGTTCCCCGGGAGGTGCGATGGAGGCCGCCGATCCGCGAAACTCCGTCCCGCCCGGACGGGTCGCGCCGTTCTTCGGCTTCGTCACCGCCGTGTTCGCCCTTGCCGTGCTGGTCTCGGCCGGGCCGCTGGCCGGGCTGCCCGAGCGGCTGTCCGGCCTGCCGGCGGCCTTCTGGACGATGGCCGCGCTCGCCGTCGCCTGCGACGCCCGGCCCTTCGTCCCACCCGGCCGCCGCGAGTCCTCGGCGGTCTTCCCGTCGACGTGCTTCACCTTCGCCATCCTGCTCGGCTGGGGGCTGGGTCCGGCAGTCGCCGTGCAGGCGGTGGCGGTGGCCGTCTCCGGTTGGCGGATGGGGCACGCCCCGTGGCGTACCGCCTTCAACGCCGCCCAGTACGCCTGCGCCCTCGGCGTCGCGTCCCTGGTCACCCGACTCGGCCCCGGTGGCATCTTCGACGGCGAACGGTTGCCCGGGAGCGACGTCGCCGTGGTGGGTGCCGCCACGGCGGCCTGGTTCGTGGTGAACTACGTCCTGGTCAGCACCGCCGTCCGGCTCCGCTTCGGCGAGCGCTGGTGGCCGAATCTCCGCCAGGGGCTGGCGTACGAGCTGCTCTCCACCGGCTCGCTGCTGCTGCTCGCCCCGGTGCTGGTCGCCGCCGCCCGGGCCAGCGCGGCGCTGATTCCGCTGGTGCTGGTGCCGCTCTTCGCCGTCTACCGGATGGCCCGGCTCTCCGCCGAGCAGGAGCAGCTCGCCTCGCTCGACCCGCTCACCGGGCTACCCAACCGCAAGGCGCTGCTGGCCGAGATCGCCGAGCAGGTGCACCTGCACGCCGAGCGGGCCGCCCGGGGTGAGCCCGACGCCCACCTGGCCCTGCTGCTGATCGACCTGGACCGGTTCAAGCACGTCAACGACGCCCTCGGGCACGCCGTGGGGGACCGGCTGCTGGTCGAGGTGAGCGCCCGGCTGACCCAGGTGGTGACCGACGGGAACCTGGTCGCCCGGCTCGGCGGGGACGAGTTCGCGATCGTGGTGCCCGGTCTGACCGGCACCGACCAGGCCCGCGCCCTGGCCGACCGGGTGGTCGAGGCGCTCGCCGAACCGGTCTCCCTGGACGGGTTGCCGCTCGACGTGGGCGGCTCGATCGGCGTCGCGATCTTCCCCGAGCACGGTGAGGACTTCACCACGCTGATGCGCCACGCCGACGTGGCCATGTACGACGCCAAGCACCGCAACGACACCGTCGCGGTCTACGCCGCCGAGTCCGACCACAACTCGGCGGAACGGCTGAGCCTCCTGGCCGACCTGCGGCGCGTACTGGAATCAGGGCCGGTGGTGTCCGATCCGGTGGGGGCCCGCGGCGGTGACGGCGCGGCGCTTCCCGCCGGTGCGCCGCTGCCCG
>JBARAE010000149.1:0-14264 GCA_049791715.1 Micromonospora sp. | reverse complement strand
CCCACGAGGGGTGCCGGCCAGCGGCGTATCCGGGTCAAGGGGAGCCGGGGGCAATGGTCGGGGCTGGACCGATCCGAAGGGGCTCCTGGGCCCGTACTGACCTGCGGGGACCGGAAAGAGGAGATCGGCACGGTGGCATCGGGGGACGGCACGTACCGCCCAGGGGGGACGCCGGATGGAGCCGGCACCGCACTGGCGCGGCCCGGCCGGCTGCTGGTCGCGGCCGCCGTGCTGGTCGTCGGTCTGGGTGCGCTGGCCGTGGTGGAGACGATGTCGCACCCGGATCGGCTGGGCTTTGCGTTCTCCGGGGGCAGCCAGCCGCTTCCGCCAATCACGTCCGACCGTCCCCGCGGCGTCGGCGCGGCCGAGGTCGCCGCCGAGCAGACGGTCACCGCCCCGCTGGGCGGCCGTCGGCGGGCCATCTTCGAGCTGGTGGACGGGCCTAGCACATTCGACCTGGGGACAGCGGACCTCGGCGACGACCTGTACCGGGTCACCGCCGCGGTGGACGGGGGCGTCGCTCCGCGGGTCGAGGTGCGGGGGGACCGGGTGTGGCTGCGGTCGGCGGAGAGCGGGCACCCCGGTCCGGCGACCGTCCAGGTGCTGCTGAACACGCGGGTGGTTTGGCGGCTGCGGCTCGTCGGCGGGGTGAACGACCAGGTGCTCGACCTGGACGGGGCCCGCCTCGCCGGGGTCGAGCTGTTCGGCGGGGCGAGCCGCACCGAGCTGCGGCTGCCCCGCCTGGTCGGGTCGCTCACGGTGCGGATGACCGGAGGCGTCAACCAGCTCACCGTCCGGGTGCCCGGCGCGCCGCCGGTCCGGGTACGCGCCGCCGCCGGCGCCGGGTCGGTCGCGGTCTACCGGGACCGGCGGGACGGGGTCGCCGCCGGTGAGCTGGTCAGTTCGCCGAACTGGGACCGCTCGACCGACCGCCTCTTCGTCGACCTGGTGGCCGGAGCCAACGCGGTCATCGTCGAGGAGAGCGAGGCGTAGAGTCGGGCGGTGGACCGTACCGAATCATTGCCGGCGCAGACCCTCCCGCCCGGCGCGGCCCCCGCGGAGCAGCCGAGCATGCTGCTGCCCGGCCACGACGTGCCGCTGGGGCGCTACACCACCGTGCGGCGGCTGTTGCCGCAGCGGCAGCGCCGGATGGTCGGCGCCTGGTGCTTCGTCGACCACTTCGGACCGGACGACGTTGCGGAGCGCCCCGGGATGGAGGTACCGCCACACCCGCACACCGGTCTGCAGACGGTCACCTGGCTGCTCGACGGCGAGATCCTGCACCGGGACAGCCTCGGCAACGTGCAGCCGATCCGCCCGGGCCAGCTCAACGTGATGACCTCCGGCCACGGCATCGCCCACTCGGAACGCTCACCGGTGGTGCGGCCGCCGGTGATGCACGGCGTGCAGCTCTGGGTGGCGCTGCCCGACAGGGCGCGGGCCGGCGCGGCGGACTTCGCCCACCACGCGGAGCTGCCCAGCTGGCGCGAGGGGGATCTCGACGTCACCCTGCTGGTCGGCGAGACCGGTGGCGAGCGGTCGCCGGCGGTGGTGCACACCCCGCTGGTCGGCGCGCAGCTCGAGGTGCGCGGTCCGGCGCCCGCCACGCTGCCGCTGCGCCGCGACTTCGAGTACGGGCTACTGGCGATGTCCGGCTCGGCCGAGGTCGACGCGGTGCCGCTCGGCCCGGGGGCGTTGCTCTACCTCGGCACCGGCCGGGACACCCTCACCTTCCGGGCCGCCCCGGGAAGCCGGCTGCTGCTGCTCGGCGGTGAGCCCTTCGAGGAGCCGCTGGTCATGTGGTGGAACTTCGTCGGCCGGTCGCACGAGGAGATCGCTGCCGCGCGGCAGGACTGGATGGCCGGGCGACGCTTCGGGATCGTCACCGACGACCCGGCGGCGCCGCTGCCGGCCCCGGCGCTGCCCACCACCCGGCTGAAGGCCCGTGACCGACGCGGCGGCGTTCTCGGCTGAATGCCGGCCGCGCCTGCGGGTAGACCCGGGCATGCCGACCAGTGCGACATTCAGCATCGAAGACAAGAAGCGTCTGGTACGCCGGCTCGCCGGCGAACGGGGCTTCGCCGAGCAGTACGGCTTCCGGGTCATCAACAACCCGTCCCACCTGTTCCAGGTGCTCTACCTGTCCGTTCTGCTCGCCCGCCGGGGCGACTTCCGGCGCGCGTTGGACACCGCCAACGCGCTGCGGGACAACGGCTGGGACAGCGCCGCGCGGATGGCCCGGTCGCTGCACGAGGACCGGGTACGGGTGATGCGGGAAGCCGGCCAGCGCGGCGACGTCGACGGGCTCGCCGACGTGCTCGGCGACCTCGCCCGTACCGTGGTCGAGCGGTACCGGGGTGACCTGCGCCGGCTGCGGACGGCGGCGCATCAGGATCCGGCCCGGGAGCGGCAGTTCCTCTGCGCCCTGCCCGGGGTGGACGACCAGGTGGTGGAGCTGTTCCTGCGGGAGGTTCAAGCGGTGTGGCGGGAGGTGGCGCCGGTCGCCGACCGGCGGGCGCTCGCCGCGGCGCGCCGGTTGGGGCTCGGCCGCTCCGCGCACGACCTGGCCGGCCTGGCCGGCAGCGGCGAGTCCGAGCGCCTCGCCTGGCTGGTGGGAGCACTCGCGCGGGTGGACCTGGAGAAGCGGTACGCGGAACTCGCCCCGTGACGCGAACGTGCGGCAGGCCACAGTTCCGGGAAACTCCCCCGAACGGTCGATGCCGCATCGTATGATGATCGCGGCAGTGATGCCCGCCCGGTTCGGGCGAACATCCACCGCCCGGTGGTCGCGACCCGGTTCGGGTGCGAACCGCCGGGGACAGGTGCTGCGTGGCGCCCCAGGTCGCGGTTCGTGACCCGGGGCGCCCGCCTGTCATCGGCCCGCTACCTCGCCAGGGTCGCCAGCAGGTTCACGGTCGCCGCGATGATGACCGCCCCGAACAGGTACGACAGCAGCGCGTGCCGCAGCACCGTGCGGCGCATCTCGGCGCTCCCCAGGTCGGTGTCGGAGACCTGGAACGTGGCCCCGACGGTGAACGCCAGATAGGCGAAGTCCGCGTAGCAGGGCCGGCCCGGCTGGTGGAAGTCCACCCCGCCCGGGTCGCCGCTGTAGTACAGGCGGGTGTAGCGGGCGGCGTAGACGGTGTGCACCACGAACCAGGAGAGCACCACGCTCATCACGGCCAGCCCGCCGTAGGCGTCGAGCGGCACCCCGGGGTGAGCCCGGTGGGCGGTGGTCAGCACGACCCCGACCGCGAGCAGGCTGGCCAGGGAGGCCACCAGCAGCAACACGTCGCGGACCGCCCGGTTCGGGTCCTCGTGCCGGGCCAGCCGCGCGGTCGCGTCGGCGTCCAGCCGCCACACGCGTCGCCAGAGCAGGACCAGCCAGCTCAGTGCGGCGGCGTCCCACCCGACCAGCGGACCGAGCGCCGGCGACACGAGCAGCCCGAAAAGGCCGCCGCAGACCAGGCCGACCAACCCCATCACGGTGAGCTGGGTCGCCGCCGGCGTGTGCCCGTGCGGCCGGCTGGCGGGGACGGCGCGCCGCATCGGCGGCGCGGGTCAGATGCCGCGCAGGTGCTGGGAAACCCGCACGTGCTTGTCCCGGGCCTGCGCCGCCCGCTGCGATCGGCCGACTTCCGGCGCGGCGTCGATGTGTGCGGACCGGGCCACCTGGTTGCCGTCGGCGTAGTCCACCGGAGGCAACGCGCGCAGAGTTTTCAACACTTCCGGCGGCGCGCCCTCCCGTTCGGCCTCCCGGACCACGTCCTCCTTCTGCGCCGGGTAGTCCAGGGCCTCCAGGTACTGCAGGACGTCGCTGTAACTCGCCATGGGACGGCTCCTCGCGCCTCGGTTCCCGTCACGACCGGCAGCGCTTACCCGCCGGGTGGCCGGTCACGCGCGGCCGACGGAGGAAATCCGTGCCGTTTCCGGCCCCTCTCGACGGGTACGCCGCGGACCGCACAGCACCCGAAGGGGGTACCACGGATGGACTACGACACCTTCGTCGACCAGGTGGCGCAGCGGACCCGGACGTCCTCGGAGCGGGCGGTCGAGCTGACCCGGGCCACCCTGGAGACGCTGGCCGAGCGGTTGACGGGTGGGGAGGTGCTCGACCTCGCCGCGCAGCTGCCCAAGCCCCTGCAGGTGGTGCTGAAGCCCTGTCCGCGGATCGAGGCGGCGGACCGGTTCGGCGCCGCGGAGTTCGTCGCCCGGGTCGGGCAGCGGGCCGGTGTGGACGAGAACGTCGCGCGGGACGGGGTACGCGCGGTCTTCATCACGCTGCGCGAGGCGCTCACCGGCGGGGAGTTCGACGACCTGGTGACCCAGATGCCGCGCGACTACCGGGACATGGTGGAACCCGCGCTGGCGCCCGGGGCGACCCGTCGCGCCTGAGCCGACTGCCCGGCCGGCGGGTACCGGTCAGGCGATCGCCCCGTCGGCGCGCAGCGCAGCGATCCGGTCGGCGTCGAAGCCCGCCTCGGCCAGCACCTCGTCGGTGTGCTCGCCGGGCTGCGGCGGCGGCCGGCGGACGGACGTCGGCGTGCCGGAGAAGCGGGGCGCCGGGGCCGGCTGGGTCACCCCGTCGTGCTCGACGAAGACGCCCCGGGCGGCCAGGTGCGGATGCTCCGGCGCCTCCCGCCAGTCCAGTACCGGCGCCACGCAGGCGTCCGAGGCGCCGAGCAGTTCCGCCCACTCGTCCCGGGTGCGGGTGCGGAACAGCCGCGCCCAGGCCTCGCGCAGCGCGGGCCAGTTCGCCGGGTCGGTGCGGTCCAGCGCCTCGTCGCCGGGGAGCGGGAAGCCGGTCAGCCGGACGAGCTCGTCGTAGAACTGCGGCTCCAGCGCGCCCACGGCGAGGTGACGCCCGTCGGCGCACTCGTACGTGTCGTAGAAGGGCGCACCGCCGTCGAGGAGGTTGGCCCCGCGCGCGTCCTGCCAGATGCCGAACCGGCGCAGCGAGTGGATCTGGGTGGCGAGCACCGACACGCCGTCCACGATGGCCGCGTCGACCACCTGGCCGGCGGCGCCGGCGCGGACGGCGTACAGGGCTGACACGATGCCGAGGGCGAGCATCATCCCGCCGCCGCCGAAGTCGCCGAGCAGGTTGATGGGTGGCACCGGGCGCTCGCCGGCCCGGCCGATGCCGTGCAGCGCGCCGGTGAGCGCCAGGTAGTCGATGTCGTGCCCGGCGGTCGGGGCGAGCGGGCCGTCCTGGCCCCAGCCGGTCATCCGGCCGTACACCAGCCGGGGGTTGACGGCGAGGCAGTCGTCCGGGCCGAGGCCGAGCCGCTCGGTCACCCCGGGCCGGAACCCCTCGATGAGCGCGTCCGCGTCCCGGACGAGCGCCCGCACGACCTCGCGGCCCGCCTCGGACTTCAGGTCCACCGCCACCGAGCGACGGTTGCGGGTCAGCAGGTCCCCGGGGAGGCTGGCGAATCCGGCCGGGGTGGTGCGCTCCACCCGGATCACGTCGGCGCCGAGGTCGGCCAGCATCATCGCGGTGAACGGCCCGGGCCCGATGCCGGCCAGTTCGATCACGCGGACGCCGGTGAGCGGGCCCATCGGGGTGGCGGAGGCGTCGTCGGTCATCGGGCCACGATAGGCGCAGCGGTCGGCTTCCCGCCGTCCCGGTCTCGACGGCTCTCGAACTCGCCGGCCACACAGCTGTTGACCAGGGCAATCAGCTGACCAGCGGTGACCCCGCAGGACTTGGCGCGGGACCGAGCCTGCCCTAACCTGGAGGCGGCGAGGGGAGTACTTCCCACGAACCATTCCGGTCAGTACGGCGCGCCTCGGGCGGGCCTCGGGTGGTTGCCCACGAAGCGTGGGTGAAGGAGACCTCGAACATGACACGGTGTTCGAGGAGGCTCCATGACGCAATTGTCATACCTGTCGGCGGCTGAGCTGTCGTCGGTGGGCACCCCCACCCTCTGGGCGGTCACCATCGCCGGCGTGCTCGCCCTGCTGGTGCTCGACTTCCTGGTCACCCGCCGCCCGCACGAGGTGAAGATGCGGGAGGCGCTGGGCTGGTCGGCGTTCTACATCGCCCTTCCGCTGGCCTTCGGGGGCTGGATCTGGGCCCGGTACGGCTCGGAGCTGGGTGTCCAGTACCTCACCGGTTACCTGGTGGAGAAGTCCCTCTCCGTCGACAACCTCTTCGTCTTCATGCTGCTGCTGGCCGCGTTCGCGGTGCCCGCGGTCCTCGCCCAGCGGGTGCTCCTCTACGGCATCGCCGGTGCGCTGGTGCTGCGGGCCGTCTTCATCGCCCTCGGCGCGGCCGCACTCGAGACCCTGGACTTCGCCTTCCTGCTCTTCGCCGTCATCCTGATCGCCACCGCGGTCAAGCTGCTGCGCGACGCCCTGTCCGGGCACCAGCAGGAGGTCGACATCAACAAGATGCGGTCGGTGAAGCTGCTGCGCAAGGTCATGCCGGTGGTCGACGAGTACCAGGGCACGCGGATGACCGTCCGGCAGAACGGCCGGCGCGTGCTCACCCCGTTCGCGCTGGTGGTCGTCGCGGTGCTCGCCACCGACGTGGTCTTCGCCGTCGACTCGGTGCCCGCCGTCTTCGGCATCACCGAGGACCCGTACCTGGTCTTCGCCACCAACGCGTTCGCCCTGCTCGGCCTGCGGGCGCTCTACTTCGTGCTGCACGCCGCACTCAGCCGGCTGGTGCACCTCAGCTACGGCCTGGCCATCATCCTCGCCTTCATCGGCGTCAAGCTCGGCCTGCACTGGGCGCACGGCATCTGGAAGGGCGTCCCGGAGATCCCGACCCTGGCCTCGCTCGGCGTCATCATCGGCGTCCTGGTGATGGTCACGCTCACCAGCCTGCGGGCGACCCGCAGCACCGAGCCGGGCGACACCCAGGTGGCCAGCGGGCGGCACTGACCCGAACCGGTCGCCGCGGCGCTCACCCGCCGTGGCGAGTCCGGCCGAACCGGGTGGGCGGCCCCACCCCAGGTGGTACGACTGACGGGTGGGAATTCTGTCGCCGGGCTTTCAGGGCCGCCCCCGTTCGGCCGAGCCGGCCCTGCCGCCGGGTCAGTACCTGACCGAGGACTTCCCGGTGCTCTCCGCCGGCCCGACACCGAAGGTGCCGCTGGAGACCTGGGAGTTCGTCATCTCCACCGAGACCGGCGCGGAGTACCGCTGGTCCTGGGACGAGCTGATGGGCCTGCCGCAGGAGACGCCGACGGTGGACATCCACTGCGTCACCCGCTGGTCCAAGCTCGGCACCAGCTGGCAGGGGGTCTCCGTGGACACCCTGCTCGACGGGATCGACACCGCCGCGGACTACGCGCTGGTGCACTCGTACGGCGGGTACACCACCAACCTGCCGCTGGACGACCTGCGCGGCGGTCGGGCCTGGGTGGCGCACACCTACGACGGCGATCCGCTGCCGGCCGAGCACGGCGGGCCGGCCCGGATGCTGGTGCCTCACCTGTACTTCTGGAAGTCGGCGAAGTGGGTACGCGGCATCCGGCTCACGGTCGAGGACGAACCGGGTTTCTGGGAGACCGCGGGTTACCACGACTACGGCGATCCGTGGCGCGAGCAGCGCTACCAGGGCGACTGAGGTGGCCGCGCCCACGACCGGCCGGCGTGCGAGCGCCCCGCTGACCTGGCGGGTGGCCCGGCTGGTCGAGCGCCGGGTCGAAACGCGCAGCGCGCAGACGCTGATCCTGGACGTGCCCGGCTGGCCGGGACACCTGCCCGGGCAGCACGTCGACGTCCGGCTCACCGCCGCGGACGGGTACCAGGCCGCCCGGTCGTACTCGCTGGCCGCGCCGGCCGACGGCGACCGGATCGCGCTGACCGTGCAGAAGGTGCCGGACGGCGAGGTGTCGCCGTACCTGATCGACGTCTACGCCGAGGGCGACCCGGTGGAGGTGCGCGGCCCGGTCGGCGGCTGGTTCGTCTGGCGGCCGGAGGAGAGCGCCCCGGTGCTGCTGGTCGGCGGCGGGTCCGGCGTGGTGCCGCTGATGGCGATGCTGCGGGCCCGGCGGGCCGCGGGCAGCCGGGCGCCGTTCCGGCTGATCTACTCGGTGCGCACCCCGGGCGACGTGATCTACGCCGACGAGCTGCGCCGCCGCACCCGCGACGACCAGGGCCTCGACGTGACGTACGTGTACACGCGGCAGGCGCCCGAGGGCTGGCGGGGTGAGCCGCACCGGGTCGGACTGGCCGACGTGAACACCCACGGCTGGCCGCCGGACCTCGAGCCGCTCTGCTACGTCTGCGGCCCCACCGGCTTCGTGGAGACGGTGGCGGACCTGCTGGTGGGGCTGGGCCACCAGACCCGCCGCGTGCGGACCGAACGGTTCGGCCCGACGGGGTGAGGATGGAGGAGGGGCGCATGACCGACATGTCCTACCTGGACGGCAACATGCTCGACGGGCCGCTGCGCGAACTGTTCGCCGTGGACCTGAGCTCCGCCACGGCGCGGTGCGCGTCCTGCGGGATGACCGGCCCGATGGCCGGGCTGCACGTCTTCTCGCACGCGCCCGGCCTGGTCGCCCGCTGCCCGTCCTGCTCCAACGTGATGCTGCGGCTGGTCCGCGCGCCCGACCGCGCCTGGCTCGACCTGCGCGGGTCCACCTTCCTCGAGGTGCCGATGCCGCTCGACCAGCCCCACCCCGGCCCACTCTGACCGTCCGGGTCGGCGGTCCGGCCCCGGGCCGGTGAAACCCGGTGGAGGGCGCTACCCGTCGGCCGTACCGTGCGGCCGATGACCTACCAGCATCCCCTCGCGTTCCTCCTCGGCCTGGAGGGCGTCGCCCTGCTGCGCGCGACCGCCGGCGACGACGGGCTGGACCGGGACTTCGTCGAGGCGCGCATCACGGAGGTCCGGCGGTTGCTCGACGAGGCAGCCCCCACTCTCGGCGACGGAGTCGAGGCGGGCCCGCTCGGCACGATCGACGGGTACCGCGCCTGGTCGGCGACGTACGACGAACCGGGCAACCCGCTGATCGAGGTGGAGGAGCCCGTGGTGCGGGCGATCCTCGACGGGCTGCCGCCCGGCCGGGCGCTCGACGCGGCCTGCGGCACCGGCCGGTACGCCGGGTACCTGGCGGGCCGGGGCCACCGCGTCACCGGGGTGGACAGCTCGCCCGAGATGCTGGACCGGGCGCGGGTCAACGTGCCCGGCGCGGAGTTCGTTGCGGGTGACCTGCGCTCGCTGCCGGCCCGGGACGGGGAGTTCGACCTGGTGGTGTGCGGGTTGGCGCTGACCCACGTCGCGGACCTGACCGAGGTGCTGGCCGAGTTCGCCCGGGTGCTGCGGCCGGGCGGGCATCTGGTCGTCTCGGACGTGCACCTGCTCTCGCTCTATCTGGGCGGGGTCGCGTACGCGGTCGGGCCGGACGGACGGCGCGGGCTGCTGCCCGCGTACCGACGGGGTGCCGCCGACTACCTCGCCGCGGCCCTCCCGGCCGGCTTCCTGGTGCGCGGCTGCGCCGAGCCCGGCTGGCCGCCCAGCGAGTATGCCGGCGGCCCGCAGGCCCGCCGCTGGTGCCCGGAGGCGACCGACGTCGCCTACACCGGCACCCCGGCCGCCATCGTCTGGCACTTCCAGCGCCCCGACTGACCACGCCTGGTCGGCAAGATCGTGCTCGAACATGGAAGTAGTTCGGTTGCCCGACGGTCACGGCGTCCCGGGCGGGGCGCCGGTGAGGAGGCCCTGGGTTGCCTCCCCACCGGCTGTGGTGCTCAGCCCGCCGTGGCGCTCATCCGCCGCCAGACCAGCACGGCGAGCGGCGCCAACGCGCCGCCCGCCACCCAGAACGGGGTGACGACGCTTTCCGTCGCGCGCGCGATCAGCCCGCCGGCCGCTGTGCCCACGGCCGCGCCGCCCAGGTCGGCCAGCGAGTAGACGCTGTTCACCCGGCCGCGCAGCCGGTCGGGGACGAGCCGTTGCCGCAGCGACACCACCAGGACGCCCCAGACCATCGTGTGCACGCCCCAGACGCCGAGCGCCGCGCCGGCCACCCAGGGCTGTCGGGTGGTGGCGAGCGCGACCTGGAGCCCGACCTCGACGAGCAGCCCCGCCCGCAGCAGCGCCGGGGTGCCGAACCGGGTCCGCAGCCGGGGTGCCAGCGCGGTGCCGACCAGGCCGCCGAGTGCCGAGACGGTCAGCAGCAGGCCGTAGCCGACCTCGGCGAGACCCAGTCGCTGCCGGGCGTAGAGCACGAACGCCGCGAACGCGGCGCAGAACGCCACGTTCATCACCGCGATGCAGACGGCCAGGGTGCGCAGCACCGGGATGGCCCAGAGCGCGCGTACCCCGGCGGCGATCTCGGCCCGCAGCGTGCGCGGCGGGTCGGGGGCCGCCGGTTCCGGCGCTGCCGCTGGCACCGGGCGCCAGCGCAGCAGGGCCAGCAGCAGCGCGGCCAGCCCGAAGGTGGCCGCGTCGACCGCGAACGGCACCGCGGCGGCGAGGACGAAGAGGTACGCGCCGAGCGGCTTCGCCGCGAACTGGTTACCGACGACGAACGTGGCGAAGAGCCGGCTGTTGGCCTGCTCCAGCCGTTCCGGTGGCACCACCGAGGGCAGCAGCGCGCCGGAGGCGGTGTCCGCGAGGGTCTCGCCGACCCCGGTGAGGAAGAACGCCAGGCAGATCAGCGGCACGGTGACCAATCCGGTGACCACCGTGCCGGCGAGCGCGGCGAGCACCAGCGCCCGGCCCAGGTTGACGCCGACGATGAGGCGGCGCCGGTCGAGCCGGTCCACCAGCGCACCGCTGACCAGGGCGAAGAGCAGCCAGGGGAGCTGTTGGGCGAGCACCGCCGCGGCGAGCGCGGCCGGGTCCCGGGTGAGCGAGGCGACCAGCAGCGGCCCGGCGACCATGGTCACCCCGTCGCCCAGGTTGGACACCGCGTTCGCGGTCCAGAGGCGGCGGAAGTCGGGGCCGAGGCCGGTGGAGACGGTGGTGGTCATGCGGACCACCGCGCAGGGGTGGGACGTCCGGGCGCGACGGGGCGCCCGGACGGGTTGTCCGGAAACACGAGGAACTCCCTCGGAAGCGATGTGGCGGCGTTGTCACGCCAGGACGGAGGACCCGCGCGGAGGCGGGTCACCTGATCGCTTCGCGGCGAGGGGCGGTGTCGAGCGGAGCACCCCGCTCAGGCCGGCGCGGCCGGCGGTGGGCGGGGTCGACGGACCGGCGGCGGACCACCGGGTGGGCCGGGCGGCGGGAGGCGCCGCGTGACCCGGGTCAGGACACCGTGGTCCCGAGCGGCGAAGCGGAAACCAGCACCGTGCCGAGAAGAGCCATACCCATGATCGACCTCCCGTCGTCGATGCCACCCTAGGCGCGGCCGGGTGCGGCGCGCGACCCCGGTTGGACATCGGTAAGTCTGGTGGCCGAGAGTGGGCCGACGTGAGATACCTGCGTACCGACGGGCGGGTCGGCATCCGCCGGCCCCACCCCGCTGACGAGGCCGAGTTCACCGCCGCCGCCCGGCGCAGCCGGGAGCTGCACCACCCGTGGCTGGCCGCCCCCGACGACCCCGGGAAGTACGCCGCGTACCTGCGCAAGGTGCGGCGTCGGGACGGCGCCGGTTACCTGTTCTGCGACCTGGCCACCGGGGAGATCGCCGGGTACGCGAACATCAGCGGCATCGTCATGGGTGCCCTGCGCGGTGGCTACCTGGGTTACGCCGCCTTCCTGCCGTACAGCGGCACCGGGCACGCCTCCGCCGGGATCCGGCTCGTGATCGAGCACGCCTTCACCGCGCTGGGCCTGCACCGGTTGGAGGCCAACATCCAGCCCGGCAACGAGGCGTCGAAGCGGCTGGCGCGCAAGCTCGGCTTCCGGCTGGAGGGATTCTCGCCGGACTACCTCTTCATCGACGGGGCGTGGCGCGACCACGAACGCTGGGCGATCACCGCTCCGGACGGGAAGGACTGAGCGTACGGGTGGCGGCCGCCGAACGGCGACCGCCACCGGAGGTTCAGCGTCCGGGCCCCCGGGCCGGTGGGCGCTGCCCGGTCAACCGCTGCAACTTCGCCTCCTTGTGGTCGACGCGCCGTCGCTGCCGGGGCGTGAGCCTAGGGCGGCCGGTCTGCCGCTCATAGTTGGACGTGCGTCGATCGGACGGCAGCATGCTCATCGCGGGCTCCCTTCGGTGGACCGGACGGCGAGCGGGACGTCCCGCAGCGCCGGGACGTCCTGCCGCTGCGGCTCCCGGGTCAGCGTCGCGGTGAACCGGTCCGGCCGGACCTCCAGGTACGGCGGGGCCTCGCCCTCGGCGTGACCGGCAACCGCCGCGGCGACCGGTGCGCGGCACCGCCGGTCCGGGCGTACCTCGATGGTCTGCCCGGGGCGGACCAGGTACGAGGACCAGTTGACCTTGCCGCCGTCCACGGTGAACGTGTTGTGGCCGATGAGGTCGCGGGCCTCGTCGATGGAACGGGCGAAGCCGGCGCGATGCACCAGCGTGTCCATCCGTTGCTCCAGTTGCCCGACCAGGTTCTCCGCCGCGTCACCGGGCTGCCGGGCCGCCGTCACCAGGGCGCGGGCCAGTTGCCGCTCCCGGAGCTCGTACGCGGCGCGGACGTGGTGCCGCTCCGCGTCGGCCAGCTGGTACCCGCGCGGGGCCCGCCGCGGCCCTCCCCGCACGCCGACCGGGTGCCGCTGCCGGCGCAATCGGAAGCCGTACGCGGGGTGGAGCGGGAAGACGTCCTCGGGCGAGGGACGTACCGTGGTCCGGACCGCCATGTCGTTTCCTCCCTGGGCTCTCGCGGTCCCCCCACCCTCCGCCGCCCCCGGGTGAACCGGCCCCACCCGGTCCGGGTGAACCGGCAGGTCGACCCCGTCCGGCCGACGAGTGGTGCCCCTGCGGCCCCGTCGACGCTCCACGTTTGCCCCGCGTGTCGGCGGGAACGCCCGCGGGCATGACCAAACCTCGTGTGGTGATCGTGGGGGCCGGTTTCGCCGGATACCACGCGGCGAAGACGTTGAGCCGGCTGGCCGGCAAGCGGGCCGAGATCGTCCTGCTGAACTCGACCGACTACTTCCTCTACCTGCCACTGCTGCCCGAGGTCGCCGCGGGGGTGGTGGAACCGACGCGGATCTCGGTGCCGCTGTCCGGCACGCTGAACGGGGTCCGGGTGGTGATCGGCGAGGCCGACCGGGTCGACCTGCAGAACCGTTGGGTCGGCTACCGCCAGGCGGAGGGGGACCTCGGCAGGCTCGCGTACGACCGGCTGGTGCTCGCCGTCGGCAGCGTGAACAAGCTGCTGCCGATCCCCGGGGTGACCGAGTACGCGCACGGCTTCCGAGGCCTGCCCGAGGCGCTCTACCTGCACGACCACGTGGTCCGGCAGATCGAGCTGGCCGAGGTGACCGACGACCCGGCCGAGCAGCGGGCGCGCACCACCTTCGTGGTGGTCGGCGCCGGCTACACGGGCACCGAGGTGGCGGCGCACGGGCAGCTCTTCACCGACCGGCTCGTCAGCCAGCGACCGCACCTGAACATCCGGCCGCGCTGGATGCTGCTCGACGTGGCGCCCCGGGTGCTCCCCGAGCTGGACCAGCGGTTGTCGCGCACCGCTGACCGGGTGCTCCGACGCCGCGGGGTGGACGTGCGGATGGGCACGTCGGTGTCGGAGGCCACCCCGGACGGGGTGATGCTCACCGACGGCGAGTACGTGCCGACCTGCAGCCTGGTCTGGTGCGTCGGGGTTCGCCCCGACCCGTTCGTCGCGGAGCTGGGGCTGCGCACCGAGAAGGGGCGCCTGGTGGTCGACGAGTTCCTCAACGTCCCCGGCTATCCCGAGGTGTACGCGTGCGGCGACGCCGCGGCCGTGCCCGACCCGACCCACCCCGGGAAGATCTGCGGGATGACCGCCCAGCACGCGCAGCGGCAGGGCAAGCTGGCCGCGCACAACATCGCCGCCTCGTACGGGCAAGGCACCCGCAAGCCGTACAAGCACCGCGAGCTGGGCTGGGTGGTCGACCTGGGCGGCAAGGACGCCGCGGCGAACCCGTTGAACGTCCACCTCTCCGGGTTGCCGGGAAAGGCGGTCACGCGCGGCTACCACCTGCTGGCCATGCCGGCGAACCGGGCCCGGGTGGGCGCGGACTGGGCCCTCGACGCTGCCCTGCCCCGGCCGGCCGTCCAGCTCGGCCTGGTGCCGGCGCACGCCGTTCCGCTGGAGAGCGAGTCGCCCGAGATGGCGAAGACGCGCCGGGCCTAGGCGAGGATCCTCAGCCGCCGGCCGGCGGCGGGTCCCCGGTCTCCCGGTGCCCGCCGCGGGCC
>JBARAE010000148.1:0-4841 GCA_049791715.1 Micromonospora sp. | reverse complement strand
GAAGTAGAGCGGGACCGGGCTGCTCCGGTCGACCGCGATCTCGGGGCCGGTCACGGGACCTCCTCGGGGGCGGACGCGTGGTGTCGGGGGGCGCGATGCTGGCCGTCACTGTACCGAAGCGGTCAGTCCGTGGACCGGTCGAATGTCAGGACAACACATTGACACAACCCGCGGCCACTGTTACCAATCAGGGACCAGGATCGAGCTGGCGGTCACGCCGTCGCCGGCCCGGACAAAGGACGCCGCATGCTCGATGTGCTCACCATCGGCCGGGTCGGGGTCGACATCTATCCGCTGCAGGTGGCCACGCCGCTGGCCGAGGTCGAGACGTTCGGCAAGTTCCTCGGCGGCAGTCCCACCAATGTGGCCGTCGCCGCCAGCCGGTACGGGCTGCGCGCCGGGGTGATCACCCGCACCGGCGCCGACGCCTTCGCCGAGTACGTGCACCGCGCGCTGCGCGACTTCGGCGTCGACGACAGCCAGGTGCGCCCGGTGCCCGGGCTGCCCACCCCGGTGACGTTCTGCGAGATCTACCCGCCGGACCACTTTCCGCTCTGGTTCTACCGCACACCCACCGCGCCGGACCTGCAGATCCACCCGGAGGAACTGGACCTCGCCGCGATCGAAGCGGCCGGGGTCTTCTGGCTCACCGGGACCGGCCTGTGCCAACGGCCCAGTCGCGACGCGCACACCACGGCGCTGGCCGCCCGGGGCGGACGCACGCACACCGTGCTCGACCTGGACTACCGGCCGATGTTCTGGTCCGACCCGGCCGCCGCCACGGCCGCGTACGCCGAGGCGCTGCCCCGGGTCACCGTCGCGGTCGGCAACCTCGACGAGGTCGAGGTGGCGGTCGGCGTCCGCGACCCGGAACGCGCCGCCCGGCTGCTGCTCGACCGGGGACCACGCCTGGCCGTGGTCAAGCTCGGCCCGGACGGAGTCCTGGCCAGCACCGGCGAGGAGACGGTCCGGGTGCCGCCGGTGCCGGTGGAGGTGGTCAACGGGCTCGGCGCGGGGGACGCCTTCGGCGGCGCGCTCTGCCTAGGCCTGTTGCGCGACTGGCCACTGGACCGGATGCTGCGGTTCGCCAACGCCGCGGGGGCCATCGTCGCCTCCCGGCTGTCCTGCTCGGCCGCGATGCCGGACGAGGCCGAGACCTCGGCGCTGGCCGGAACGATCCGGCCGGAGCCGGCCCCCGCGACGGGAGGAGAGTGGTGAGCACCGAGTACGAGGCGTTGACCCTCACCCGGGCCCACCGGCCCCAGGAGTTCGCCGAGGCTGCCGCCCGGCGTACCCGCCGACCCTGGCCCGACCACGGCCGTCCGCTGTTCATCATCGCGGCGGACCATCCCGCCCGGGGCGCCCTCGGGGTGCGCGACCGGCCGATGGCGATGGCCGGCCGCGCCGACCTGCTCGACCGGCTGCGGCTCGCCCTGTCCCGGCCCGGCGTCGACGGCGTGCTCGGCACCCCCGACATTCTGGAGGACCTGCTCCTGCTCGGTGCGCTGGAGAACCGGCTGGCGATCGGCTCGATGAACCGCGGCGGCCTCTCCGGCGCCGCGTTCGAGCTCGACGACCGGTTCACCGCCTACGACGCCGACAGCATCGCCGCGATGGGGTACGACGGCGGCAAGATGCTCTGCCGGATCGACCCGGAGGACCACGGCAGCGTGGCCACCCTCCAGGCGTGCGCCCGCGCGGTCAGCGCGCTCGCCGCCCACCGCACCGTGGCGCTGGTGGAACCGATGTGGGTGGGGCGCACCGGCGCGCGGGTCCACGTCGACCTGTCGCCGGAGGCGGTGATCAGGAGCGTGAGCGTCGGGCAGGCGCTCGGCACCACGTCGGCGTACACCTGGTTGAAGCTGCCGGCGATCGACGAGATGGACCGGGTGATGGCCGCCACCACCCTGCCCGTCCTGCTCCTCGGCGGCGACCCGACGGAGGCGCCCGACCGGGTGTACGCCCGCTGGCAGCGGGCGCTGCGGCTGCCCGGCGTACGCGGGCTGGTGGTGGGCCGGGCGCTGCTCTACCCGCCGGACGACGACGTGGCCGCCGCCGTCGACCTGGCCCACTCGCTGCTCCCCACCGGACAGACCGCATGACCGGTGACCTGCACCTGCCCTGGGGAACGACGGGCGGGCAGCCCTGGGCGCTGGAGGTGACCCCGCAGCGGGCCGGCTGGACGTACGCGGGCCTGCGGGTGCTCGACCTGCCGAGCGGCGGTGAGGTCACCTTCGCCACCGGCGACGAGGAGATGCTGGTCCTGCCGCTGGCCGGCGCGGCCACCGTGGAGTGCGACGGGCTGCGGATGGAGCTGGCGGGGCGGGCCTCCGTCTTCGCCGGGGTCACCGACTTCGCCTACGTGCCCCGGGACGCGACGGTGACCATCCGCGGCGAGGGACGCCTCGCGCTGCCGTCGACCCGGGCGATCCGGCGGCTGTCACCCCGCTACGGCGCCGCCCGGGACGTCCCCGTGGAGCTGCGCGGCGCCGGATCGGCCAGCCGCCAGGTCAACAACTTCTGCGCCCCGGACGCCTTCGACTGCGACCGCCTCGTCGCCGTCGAGGTGCTCACCCCCGGCGGCAACTGGTCGTCCTACCCGCCGCACAAGCACGAGGACGACCGGACGTACGGCGACGGCCGGGTCGAGGCGGCGCTGGAGGAGATCTACTACTTCGAGGTGTCCGGCGGGGTGCCCGGCGACACCGCCGGACCGGTCGGCTACCAGCGCGTCTACGGCACCGACCGGCGGCCGATCGACGTCCTCGCCGAGGTGCGCGCCGGTGACGTGGTCCTCGTTCCGTACGGCTACCACGGGCCGTCGATGGCCGCGCCCGGCTACCACCTGTACTTCCTCAACGTGCTGGCCGGACCCGGTCCGAACCGCACCATGGCATGCGTGGACGACCCTCGGCACGGCTGGATCCGGGACAGCTGGGCCGGCCAGCCGGTCGACCCGCGGCTGCCGCTGACCGGGAGGGGAGCGCGGTGATGCGGAGACTGACGGTGGCGCAGGCCCTGGTGGCCTTCCTCGCCCAGCAGTGGTCCGAACGCGACGGACAGCGGCGCCGGCTGATCCCGGCCTGCTTCGGCATCTTCGGCCACGGCAACGTCGCCGGCCTCGGCGAGGCGCTCGCCGGAGCCGCCGCAGCGGGCGTCGACCTGCCGTATCGGCTGTGCCGCAACGAGCAGGGAATGGTGCACACCGCCGCGGCGTACGCCCGGATGACCGACCGGCTCAGCACGCTGGCCTGCACCACCTCCATCGGCCCCGGCGCGACCAACCTGGTCACCGGGGCCGCCGGCGCGACCATCAACCGGCTGCCGGTGTTGCTGCTGCCCGGCGACATCTTCGCCACCCGGTCGGCCAACCCGGTGCTGCAGGAGCTGGAGGACTTCCGCTCCTACGACGTCAGCGTCACCGACGCGCTGCGCCCGGTCTCCCGCTACTGGGACCGGATCAACCGGCCGGAGCAGCTTCCAGCGGCGCTGCTGGCCGCGATGCGGGTGTTGACCGACCCGGTGGAGACCGGCGCGGTGACCCTGGCCCTGCCTCAGGACGTGCAGGCCGAGGCGTACGACTGGCCGGAGGAGCTGTTCGCCGAACGCACCTGGCACGTGCCACGTCCCCGCCCCGACGACGCGGCCGTCCAGCGGGCGGCCCGGATCGTCACCGCGGCCCGGCGGCCGGTGGTGGTGGCCGGCGGCGGCGTCATCTACGGCGGGGCGACCGAGGTGCTGCGCGGCTTCGCCGAGCGGCACGGCGTACCGGTGGTCGAGACCCAGGCCGGCAAGGGGGCCCTGCCCCACGACCACCCGCTGTCGCTGGGCGCGGTCGGGGTCACCGGGACGGCCGCGGCCAACGAGGTCGTGGGGCACGCCGACGTGGTCATCGGTGTCGGCACCCGGTACAGCGACTTCACCACCGCCTCGGGCACCCTCTTCGGCGACGCCCGGTTCGTCAACCTCAACATCACCGGCTTCGACGCCGCGAAGCTCTCCGGCGTGCAGGTCGTCGGCGACGCCCGGGAGAGCCTCGCCGCGCTCGGCAGGGCCTGCGACGGCTGGGCCACCGAGCCGGCGTACCGGGCCGGCGCCGCGGACCTGCGGGAGCGGTGGACGGCCGTGGTGGACCGGGCCCGGCACGCCGATCCCGGCGCGCGGCCCACGCAGGCCGCGATCATCGGGGCGGTCAACGACGTCGCCGGCCCGCGTGACGTGGTGGTCTGCGCGGCCGGCTCGATGCCCGGCGACCTGCACAGGCTGTGGCGCAGCACCGACCCCAAGGCCTACCACGTCGAGTACGGCTACTCCTGCATGGGCTATGAGATCGCCGGCGGGATCGGCGTGAAACTGGCCGCGCCGGACCGGGAGGTGTTCGTCCTGGTCGGCGACGGCTCCTACCTCATGCTGCCGAGCGAGCTGGTCACCGCGGTCGCCGAGGGCGTCAAACTCGTCGTGGTGCTGGTCGACAACCAGGGCTTCGCCTCCATCGGCCGGCTGTCCGAGAGCGTCGGCGCGCAACGGCTGGGCACCGTCTACCAGGACCGGGAAGGCGGCCCGTTGCCGGTGGACCTGGCCGCCAACGCGGCGAGCCTGGGCGCCGAGGTGCTCCGGGTGACCACCATGGCCGAGCTGCGGGCGGCCCTCGACGCCGCGAAGGCGGCCGACCGGACCACCGTCGTGCACGTCCGCACCGACCCGATGGAGGCCGGCCCGGACGGCGGTGCGTGGTGGGACGTGCCGGTCGCCGAGGTGTCCGCCGTCGCGGAGGCACAGGCGGCCCGGGCCGCGTACGAGACGGGACGCAAGGCCCGTCGGGTCCACCTGCGCCCGTGACG
>JBARAE010000147.1:0-1569 GCA_049791715.1 Micromonospora sp. | reverse complement strand
GTGCCGGGGCCCGGCTCGGGCCCGGCACCGCCCGCCGGCGGGGTCAGCCGGTTCAGGACCTGCTCCTGTTGCTCATCCCGCTGCTCAGGCGTGATCTCTCCCGCCTCAGCGGCCTGGTCCAGCTCCTCCAGCTCCCGGCGGATGTTCACCGGGTTGTACATCTGCGACTCCGCCTCCCGGGCGATCACCTTCACCACCGCGGTCAGCCCCCGCACCGGGGCGTACGGCAGGGTCAGCAACGCCCAGAGGATGTCCACCGGCTACTCCGCCGCCAGCTGGTGCGCGCTCACGAAGTCGTACGGTGCCAGTGGCCCGAGCAGTCGCATCCGGATCAGGTCGCGCCGCTGCTCGGCGAACTCCTCGACCGCCTTGACGAACTGCTCCTCGTCGTCCGTACGGACCAGGAAGGCGACGTGCACCGCGTCCAGCTCGTGACTCGGTGGCCGGGGTGCGTTGGCCACCGAGAGCGGGCTGAGCGCGTCGATCAGCTGCTGGTTCTCGGTCTCCCGCCGCAGCTCGACGGCTTGGCTGATCATCTCGCCGAGCCGGATCCGCTGCTCCCGGCTGACCTCTTCCGGCTGCCCGCGGACCTGGCGGGCCAGCTCCCCGGCGCCCGGGTTGTCGGAGAGCACCTGCGCCATCAGCTCCTGCTCGTGGTACCGGCCGTGCACGGTGTACTGGAGCCGGTCCTCGAACTCCTCCAGCGCCGCGACGAACTGGTCCTGATGCGCCTCCAGCAGATCCTTCACCGCATCCGGCCCGGTCACCACCGTGCCGAACCGGACCGGCAGCACCGGCGCCACCGCCGCCGTCCCGTCCAGCAGGGTCTGGTACGCCGTCAGGTCGGCGGGCCGACCCATCGGCTGTTCCAGTCCGACCTCGCTGACCAGCGCCGCCAGGTCACCCTGACGGATCGCGGCCACCTCACCGGGCGGATCGCCGACCCCGGCGGCATCCGGGGTCGGCTCCACGTCGGACGGCACGATGCCGTAGATGAACAGTCCGATCTCGGCGGCCGGCTGAGCGGTCTCGTCGGTCATCTCAGCCCTCCTCGTTCCGGCGCCGGCGCGGCCGCTCCCGGTCGCGGTCCTCACCGCGGTCCCCCAACGAATCGACGACGGCGCCGCTGATCTCCCTGGCCGCCTTGCCGAGCCCGCCGATCGCCTTGCCCTTGCTGACCGCCCCGGTCGCGCCCTCGATCAGATCGGGCAGGCCCTTCTGGTCCTCGGGGACGATGCTCAGCCGGTCGACCGCCTCGGCGAACCGCAGATACGTCTCCACGCTGGCGATCACGATGCGGGCGTTGATCTCCAGGAGCTGGATGCCGACGACGGCGACCGACACCTGCGCGTCGATCACCACGCCCTTGTCCAGCACCGTCTCCACGACGTCGGCGAGCGTCCCGGAGCTGGCGCCCCCACGCTCCAGGGCGCCGGTCGGGCCCCCGCTGGTCGGTGCGATGGTCACTCGTCACGGTCCTCTCGACGACGGCGGACAACTGGGCGTCGGGGCGCCTCCGGGGCGCGCCGGACGGGTGGGCGGGGACGTTCCGGGCGCTCGGCCCGCTCC
>JBARAE010000146.1:0-6377 GCA_049791715.1 Micromonospora sp. | reverse complement strand
GCGCCGACCGTGGCGGCAGCGCGAGGGCTGGCGGCGCCAGGGCGGGCGGCGCGGGGGCCGAGGTTCAGCGACGCTCCGCGGCGACCAGCTCGGCGAGCTGCACGGCGTTGAGCGCGGCGCCCTTGCGCAGGTTGTCGTTGGAGCAGAAGAGGGCGAGGCCGTGCTCGACGGTCTCGTCGGCCCGGATGCGACCCACGTAGGTCGGGTCCTGGCCGGCCGCCTGCAACGGGGTCGGCACGTCCGAGAGGGCGACACCGGGCGCCCCGTCGAGCAGCTCCACCGCGCGGGCGGGGCTGATCGGCCGGGCGAAGCGCGCATTGATCTGGAGCGAGTGTCCGGTGAAGACCGGCACCCGGACGCAGGTGCCGGAGACCTTCAGACCGGGGATCTCCAGGATCTTGCGGCTCTCGTTGCGTAGCTTCTGCTCCTCGTCGGTCTCGAACGAGCCGTCGTCGACGATCGAACCGGCGAGCGGAAGCACGTTGAAGGCGATCGGCCGGGCGAAGGAACGCGGCGCCGGGAAGTCGACGGCCGAGCCGTCGAAGGTGAGTCCGCTGGCGTGCTCTGCCACCTTCCGGACCTGCTCGTCGAGCTCGGCGACACCAGCGAGCCCGGCCCCGGAGACCGCCTGGTACGTCGAGACGACCAGACCGACCAGTTCCGCCTCCTGGTGCAGCGGACGCAGCACCGGCATCGCGGCCATGGTCGTGCAGTTCGGGTTGGCGATGATGCCCTTGGGGCGGTCGGCGATGGCGTGCGGATTCACCTCCGCGACGACCAGCGGCACTTCCGGGTCCATCCGGAAGGCCGAGGAGTTGTCGATGACCACGGCGCCGGCCTCGGCGACCCGGGGGGCGAGCTCCTTCGCGGTGCCCTTGCCCGCCGAGAAGAGCACGATGTCCAGCCCGCGGTAGTCAGCGGTCGCCGCGTCCTCGACGGTCACCTCGCCGTCGCGCCACGGCAGCGTGCGTCCCGCCGATCGCGCCGATGCGAACAACCGCACCTGCTCCGCCGGGAAGTCGCGCTCCGCCAGCACCTGCCGCATCACGCCACCGACCTGGCCGGTGGCCCCCACAATGCCGATCCTCATGCCCGCGAGGCTACCCAGCCGGGCGGCCCGACCGGGAAGGCTTTCCCACCGCGCGGGCCACCGGCCACCGGCCACCACCGGCCGGCGACCAGGGCCGCCACCTGCAACGACCGCGCGGATCAGCGCGCCACCCCGGAGAATCGCCCGTCGGGGGGGTCCCGGGCCGGAGCATCCGCGTCCCGGCCCGGTGGCCGCTCGGCCGTGCGGAGCGACCGGAATCACACCGCGAGGTGCCCGTGAGGTCAGGGAGTGTGGTCGACGACCTCGCCGAGCCCGCTGGCGACCAGCTCGTCCCGGATGACCGCCGAGTCACCCTCCACCACCAGGGTCAGCGACTCGGGGTGCAGGTGGGTGGCGGCCGCCGCGGAGACCTGCTCCACGTCCGCGGCGAGCAGGGACTCGCGCAGCCGGGCGTGGTAGTCGTCCGGCAGGTCGTGCACCACCAGCGTGGTCAGCGCGGAGGCGATGGCCCGGGGGCTCTGCAGCTCCACCGAGAGCTGGCCGGCCCGCCAGGAGCGGGCCACCGCCAGCTCGTCCTCGGTCACCCCGGTCAGCTGGGTACGGGAGATCTCCCCGACCGCCTCGACCAGGGCCGGCGCCGTCACCGCGGTCTGCACCCCGGAGCTGACCGCGAACCGGCCGAACCGCCGGGACGCGGCGAAGTCGCCCCGGATGCCGTACGTGTAGCCGCGCACCTCGCGGATCAGGTGGTTGAGCCGGGAGGTGAAGGCCCCGCCGAGCACCGTCCCGGCGAGCGTCATCGGCACGTAGTCCGGGTGGGCGCGATGCGGGGACGGGTGCCCGAGCCGCAGCGTGGACTGCACCGACCCGGGCCGGTCGACCAGGATGATCCGCCGCTGGCCGTTCAGCGACACCTCGATGGGGCCGGCCTTCTCCACCGGGCCGCCACCGGCGCCGGCGAACGCCGCGGCGGCCAGCGCGTCCAGGTCGATCCGCTCCAGGTCGCCGGCCACGATCAGCGTGCCCGGCCGGATGAACCACTCGGAGTGGAAGACCGTCACATCGTCGACGTCCAGCGCGGCCACCGAGTCCGGATCGCCGTACATCGGCCGGCCCCAGCGGTTCTCGGCGCCGAACAGGTCGGCGCGCAGCACCGCCTCCGCCCGGGGGCCGGGATTCGCCCAGTCCATCCGCAGCGCGGTCGCCTCGTCGTCGCGGACCCGCCGCACGTCCGCCGGGTCGAGCCGGGGCGTCCGCACCGCCTCGGCCAGCAGCTCGACGGCGGCGCTCAGCCGCTCCACCGGCACCTGCACGCTGACCTGGAAGGAGTCCCAGTCGAGCACGGCCACCAGTTCGGTGCCGAGCGCCTCGACGGCCAGCGCGTACGCGGTGGCGTCCCGCTGCGCGGTCCCCTCCTCCAGGGCCTTGGCCAGCACGCCGCCCAGCCCCTCCTTGCCGACCGGCTCCCGGCCGGCGCCGGCGTCGAGCAGCAGCAGCGCGACGGCGAGGTTCTGCCCCGGCAGGTGCGCGGCGACGACCTGACCCCCGGCGACGGTGCGGCGAAGCACCTGCGGGAACCGGTACGGGCGGGCGGCGCCCGGGCCGGGACGGTCGGCGATCAGCGTCATCGGGTCTCCTCGGGCAGGTAGGTCAGGGTCACCCGGTCGGCGGCGCCGAGCAGCTCGGCGGCCTGTTCGGCGATCTGCTCGGCGGTCACCGCGAGCCAGGCGGGCAGGCGCTCACCGATCTTCGCCGGGTCGCCGAACTGGGTGGCGTACCGGCCGAGGACGTCGGCACGGCCGTCCACGGTGGACATGTGCCGCCACCACTGGGTGCTCAGCAGCGCTTTGGCCCGGTCCAGCTCGGCCGCGGTCACCGGCACGGTGGCCAGCTCGTCGACGACGTCGGTCAGCCCGGTGCGCAGCCGTTCGGCGGTCACCCCGGGGCGGGCGGTGGCGGTGGCGATCAGCGGCGCGGGCCCGTGCGCGAGGTCCACGCCGTACGCCCCGACCAGGTCCGGCTGGGCGATCCGTTCCCCGTCGGCGAGGCGCTGGTACAGCCGGCTGCCCCGGCCGGTGCCGAGCACGGTGGCGAGCACGGTGGTCACGTCGTACCCCGTGGTGCCGTAGGGGTGGGTGCGGTGCGCGACGTAGACCCGGGGCGCGGGTACGTCGGCGGTGACGGTCTCCACCGACGGTCGCCCGGTCGCCGTGACGGTACGCCCGTCCGGCGCGGCCGGGATGTCGTCCCGCACCGGGATCGCGCCGAAGTACTTGTCGGCCAGCGCGAAGACCTCGGCGGGCTCGGCGTCACCGACCACGGTGAGTACCGCGTTGTTGGGCGCGTAGTACGTGGTGTGGAAGGTCTGGAAGGTCGCCAGGGCGGCGGCGTTCAGGTCGGCCATCGAGCCGATCGTCGCGTGGTGGTACGGGTGCCCCGGCGGGTACAGCAGCGGCAGCAGGCGCAGCCAGGCGTCGCCGTACGGGACATTCTCGTAGCGTTGCCGCCGCTCGTTCTTGACCACCTCGCGCTGGTTGTCCAGCGTCTCCTGGGTCAGCGCCGGCACCAGGCCGCCCATCCGGTCGGCCTCCAGCCAGAGCGCCAACTCCAGGTGCTCCGCCGGAACGGTCTCGAAGTAGTTGGTCCGGTCCGGGTTGGTGGTGGCGTTGAGCGAACCGCCGGAGCCCTGGATCAGCTTCATGTGCTCGGTCTTGGCGACGTTCGCCGAGCCCTCGAACATCAGGTGCTCGAAGAGGTGGGCGAAGCCCGTCTGCCCCTCCGGCTCGTGCCGTGAACCCACGTCGTACCAGAGGTTCACCGCCACCGCCGGGGCGGTGCGGTCCTCGCTCACCACCACGCGCAGGCCGTTGTCCAGTCGGGTGGTCTCGATCGGCCAGGGGTAACCGCTGTCGGGCATGGCACGACGCTATCCGATCTCGGGGGCGGAAAGGTGACGTGCGGGGAGCATCGTCGGCCCGCGTCGGGGTACACGCCGAGCATGCCCACCCCCGCTCCCTCCGCCGCCGAACGCGCGGCCACCGTCCTCGCCCGCTGGCGGCACGCCCGGCTGCTGCACCCGGCCGGTCGCACCTTCTCCGGCGAGGTGCTGATCTGGGGTACGCCGGGGCCGCCGACCGGCGTCCCGCTGCTCGACCTGCCGAGCCGGTGGCCGGCGACGGTACGCCTCTCGAAGGGGGTGCCCACCCCGGCCGATTGGCCGGACGTGCTGGGGCTGGGGATACGGCTGCACCGGGACCCGGGGCCGCCGGTGGACCTGCTGGTGAGTTCGAGCGGGGCCCCGCCGGTGTTACGCCACCTGCCACTGCCCCGGCGGAGGTTCACCGGGACGTACACCTCGATCATGTCCTTCCGGGCGGGCCGGCGGCGGCTGTTCCTGGCCGCGCTGGCCGACCCGGACTCGGCGGAACTGGGGCGCAGCCTGGGCGAGCTCTCCGCCGCGGCGACCCGGGACGACGGGCCCCGGCTGGTGCTGGCGGTGGCATCGGCGGTCGGGCCGTGGCGGCCCTTCGGGCAGGTCAGCCTGGACGACCAGCGCGGTGCCCGGGAGGACACCGCGCTGGCCTTCGATCCGATCAACAACGTGCCGCCGGGCCTGCGGGCGATGGGTCCGATCGCGCGCCTGCGCGATCAGACCTACCGGGGTTCCCGGCGGGCCCGCGGCGCGTCGGCTCAGTCGGGAGGCTCGATGGGGGTCACCGTCTGATCGGACGTCCGGTGCTCCAGGACGGTGTCCGGGGCGGCGTTCTGGTCCTCCTCCCGGATGTCCGACTCGGTGAGGATGGCGTCGGCCTGGGCCTCCGCGTCCTCGCTGCCCACGGCCGCCTCCTCGGGCAGCAGGTGGGCCCGGGACTCCACCCGGTCCTGGTCGCTCTGCTCGTGACTCATGCGGAGTCCCATACCCCGCGTACCGCATCGCGGAACGGAAGGCCGGCCTTCGGAGTCCGTCGGGTAGGCTGGCGGGCGTGACGCGGTCGTATCGATGGTTTAGGCAGCCGGCTGGAGGAGCCGGTGACTTCACCATGATCTGACGTCACTCCTCTTCGAGCCGGCTGGGCAGGGACACGATCCCTGCCCTTTTGCGTACGAGCAGCCGGCTCGACCCCGGGCGCCGGCACCGGGGGCACGGTCGGCGGAAGGAACCCCACCGTGACGACCCCGGACACCGATCGGGTCATCGACCAGCGGATCGACCGTGTCGTTCCGCTGACCACCCCGGCCCTGCTGCACCACCACCTGCCGTTGGACGCGTCGCTCGCCGATGCCGTACTGGCCGGGCGGCGCGCGGTCGGCCGGGTGCTGGACCGCGCCGACGACCGCCTGCTGGTGGTGGTCGGCCCGTGCTCGGTGCACGACCCGGCCGCCGCCCTCGAGTACGCCGACCGGCTGCGGGCGGCAGCGGACCGGCTCGCCGACGACCTGCTCGTGGTGATGCGCGTCTACTTCGAGAAGCCGCGCTCGACGGTGGGCTGGAAGGGCCTGATCAACGACCCGCGACTGGACGGTTCGGGTGACGTCAACACCGGCCTGCGGACGGCCCGGGCGCTCCTGCTCGACGTGCTACGCCTCGGCCTGCCGGTGGGTTGCGAGTTCCTCGACCCGATCACCCCGCAGTACATCGCGGACACGGTCGCCTGGGGCGCGATCGGCGCGCGCACCGTGGAGAGCCAGGTGCACCGGCAGCTCGCCTCCGGCCTCTCCATGCCGATCGGCATGAAGAACCGTCCCGACGGCAGCATTTCCACCGCGGTGGACGCCATCCGGGCGGCCGGTGTCCCGCATGTCTTTCCCGGCATCGACGTCTCCGGCACCCCGGCGATCATGCACACCCGGGGCAACGCCGACGGGCACCTGGTGCTGCGCGGCGGGGGCGGCCGGCCGAACTACGACGCGGATTCCGTTGCGGGGGCGCTCGACCTGCTGCGGGCGGCGGGTCTGCCGGAGCGCGTGGTGATCGACGCGAGCCACGACAACAGCGGCAAGGACCACCGGCGGCAGCCCCTGGTGGCTGCCGACGTGGCGGCGCAGCTCGCCGCGGGCCAGCGCGGCATCGTGGGCATCATGCTGGAGAGCTTCCTGCAGCCCGGTCGACAGGACCTCGATCCCACCCGCGAGCTGGAGTACGGGAAGTCCGTCACCGACGGCTGCCTCGGCTGGGACAGCACGGCCGACGTCCTGACCGACCTGGCCGCCGCCGTCCGCACCCGCCGCGCCACCCTCCCCACCCCCGCCTAACCCGCCCCCCTCGCCGCCCGACCCCCGACGCCGAGTTGATCATGGTGTTGGCGGCGATGTGGATCTCCGAAAC
>JBARAE010000145.1:0-3660 GCA_049791715.1 Micromonospora sp. | reverse complement strand
CGGTGGCCGGGAGCCGACTGCCAGAACAGCCGCCGGTTACGGATACCGACCTGGAGCAGCTCAACGTTCAGGCGCGGAGTCTGATGACGGGGCTGAGCGGCGAACTCCAACAAGCCCAGGTCATGCTGCAAAGACCGCCCACCATAAGGCCGAAGATCGATGAAGGTGAAGCGACGGCCTACTCCAGCAGCGCAGCCCAAGCCCCGTCCATCCCGCCGGTTGTACCCGTGCCACTACAGGTGGTTAGCGATGCCGGGCCGCCACCTCGGCAACCCACACCCGCAGCCCCGGTTCCCGTTGCGACGGGTCCGCGGCATGGGCCGGTCCTTGGCGGGGTTCCCGCTGGTCTAGCACCCGCTCCTGTCAGTCAGCCTCCTAGTGGGGTTTCGTCGGCCGGTCCCCCGCTCTCTCCGCCGGGCCCGCCGTCTTTGCCAGACATCGGCATGCCTCCGGTCCCAGGTGGACCACACGGCCCGTCTGGCTACACCAGCTCTCTACGTAACCGGCTAGGGCCACTAGGGCGCCAAGCTGCGGGCGGAGTAAGCGGGGAGCCGAGCGTCATCGCGCCTCGCCCTGCGGCGCCTGGAGGCCTGATCGGTGGCACGCCGGGGATGGGAGTTTCCCAACCAAGTGGAGCTACTCCACCTCGTCGAGTCAATCCGGTAGGCGGCGTAATTGGAGGTGGCGGTGCAGGCACCGCGCCGACGGGAGCGGCTGGATCGCGCCCAAGTGGCGGTCGTGGTGCTCAGCTCAGCAGCGACCGCCGCATAACACCCATCGGCGGCGGCCCCGGCATCGGAAATAGCTCTCAGTTCTCAGGCTCGCCTGGACGTACTGCGAGGCAGGAAAGCGACCAGTCCAACTTCCGGAATTGGGATCCTGACCATCCGTGGGCGACGGACGAAGGCGTTGCTCCGGTTATGCGCCCTCCACGAGAGGAGGGACCAATAGATCCGGGGCCAGCCATTGGCTTTGACCGGTGAAGCAGTTGGCAAGATGGGACGTCGCTGTCGGATTGTTCTTATTGCTCGTAGCTGCGGTGCCTCCGGCTGAATCCAGGGCCGCCCCGTCACCTCCCCTGAAAGATAGAGTTCGAGCGGATCAGTGGCATTTGCGATACCTCAATGTCGCGAAAGCCCAAAAGATCAGCCAAGGCGAGGGCGTAACTGTCGCAGTTCCCGACACTGGGGTTGACCCGCATCCCGACTTAAGCGGCAATCTTCTTGTAGGAGCAGACGTCATCTCAGGCTTGGGGGGTGATGGACGAGAAGATCACAATAGTCACGGTACTGGCATGGCGGGGCTGATCGCGGCACACGGCAAGGGTAACGGCAGGGGCGCCTTGGGCATCGCACCCAAGGCGAAGATCTTGCCGATAACCGTTTCACCTCCGCAGGGCGATGGCGAGCCTGATGCACTGGCTCAAGGAGTTGAATTTGCTATCTCTCACGGCGCTGACATCATCAGCGTTTCGAGCGGCGGCGGGACGAGCGCCCGGCTGACAGAGGCGGTAAGAACTGCCCTAGCTTCTAATATTGTCGTCGTCGCAGGCGTGGGCAATAGGCCGAAAGATCAGGTGATTGCTTACCCGGCGAGCGAGGATGGCGTCATTGCCGTAGGCGGGATAGACCGTTCCGGCAAGCACGCAGCCATGTCAGTGTCTGGCCCACAGGTAGATGTCGTAGCACCGGCTACGGACATCTACAGCACTAGCTACGGCGGCACCTATCGAAGGGGCACCGGGACCTCTGACGCCACTGCGATCGTGGCGGGAGCGGCCGCGCTGATCCGGTCCAAGTACCCGGACCTTCCCGCTCAGGAGGTCGCGCACCGGCTCACCGCCACCGCGATCGACAAGGGCCCGCCCGGCCGCGACGACGAGTACGGCTACGGCGTCATCGACCTGGTCGCGGCGCTGACGGCAGACGTACCCCCGTTGGGTTTTGAATCCGCGACGGCGAGCGCCCCCAGGACGGCCGCTGCGGAGCCGGCGGACGGCGGCGGGGATGACGGCGCGACGGCGCGCGGGCTGGCCACGCTCGGCGTGCTGGTGGCGGCCGGTGGCGGCTATCTGCTGGTGCGGCGGCGTCGACGTGCCGAGGACCCGCCGCCGCGGGTGAGCCGGTAGCGTCGATGAGGTGCTGAACTCCGTACCGCTGCGCCTTGTGCTCGCCTCCCAGAGTCCCGCCCGTCGCAAGCTGCTCCAGGCCGCCGGGATCGAACCTGACGTGCTGGTGAGCGGGGTGGACGAGTCGCAGGTGGTGAGCGACCGGGCCGAGGAGCTCTGTCTGGAGCTGGCCCGACTCAAGGCTCAGGCGGTGCGGAGCCGGCTGCGGGCGACGCCGGAGGAGCGGACGCTGGTGCTCGGCTGCGACTCCGTGCTCGCGTTCGACGGCGAGATCCTGGGCAAGCCGGCCGACGCGGCCGACGCCACCGAGCGCTGGCAGCGGATGCGTGGGCGCAGTGGGGTGCTGCACACGGGGCACTGCCTGATCGACGTGACGCACGAGGCGCGGGCGGAGGCGGTGGCGTCGACGACCGTGCACTTCGCCGACATCAGCGACGAGGAGATCGCCGCGTACGTGGCGACGGGCGAGCCGCTGGCGGTGGCCGGGGCGTTCACCATCGACGGTCTGGGCGGTCCGTTCCTGACCAGGATCGAAGGCGACCCGGGCACCGTCGTCGGGCTCAGCCTGCCGCTGCTGCGCAATCTCCTCCGCGACCTGGACCTGAACGTCACCGATCTGTGGACGAAGGTCGCGCCAGGGGGCCAGGAGATCGAGCATCTCGGCTAGGTTCCGGTCATGACCACCAAGCCGCTGCCGCTCACCCCGGAACTGCACGCGTACCTCGTCGCACACGGATCGGCGCCGGACGAGATCGTCCGGGAGTTGAGCGAGGAGACCCGTGCGGCGCTGCCCGAGAAAGCGTCGATGCAGGTGGCGCCGGAGCAGGCGGCGTTCCTGACCTTCCTGACCCGGCTGCTCGGTGCCCGGCGGGCGGTGGAGGTGGGCACCTTCACCGGGCTCTCGTCCCTGGCCATCGCCCGGGGCCTGGCCGACGGCGGCCGGCTCACCTGCTTCGACATCTCCGAGGAGTACACGAACATCGCCCGCCGGTACTGGACGCGCGCCGGGGTCGAGGACCGGATCGAGCTGCGCATCGGCCCGGCCGGCGAGACATTGCGCGAGCTGCCCCGCGAGCGGTACCTGGACTTCGCGTTCATCGACGCGGACAAGGTGGGCTACCCGGTCTACTGGGACGAACTGGTCCCGCGGATGCGGCCGGGCGGAGTGATTGCGGTGGACAACACGCTGCGCGGCGGGCGGGTGCTCGCCCCACAGAACGCCGACGACCGGGCGATCGCCGCGTTCAACGACGAGATCCTGGCCGACGTCCGGGTCGAGCTGGTCATGCTGCCGATCGCGGACGGCCTCACCCTGGCCCGCGTGCACTGATCGGCGGGCCCGACGGCCAGGCAGCTCGGCTTGCGGCAAATTGGCGGCTCAGCCGGACCGGACAGCCCGCCATGCCGAAAGCGGGGGCCGCAAAGCGGGGGCCGCAAAGCCCGCAGCCCCGCGAAGCGCGGCCGGGGTGCGGATCAGGCGGCCACCGGGGCTGGGATCCGGTCGCCGGTAGGGGCGGCGCGCAGAGCGCGGC
>JBARAE010000144.1:0-7646 GCA_049791715.1 Micromonospora sp. | reverse complement strand
CGCATGACGATCCGGCCGCCGCGGCGTACGCGAGAACACCTCTCCCGCCGCCGGGGCGGCCGATCCGCTCCACCCCAGGGCCGGCCCAGTTCGGTGCCCGGCGCGGCAGCTACGCTGCACCATCGCTCGCACTCCAGGAGGTTGCGCTGAGACTCGAACTGCGCGGCATCACCAAACGGTTCGGTGATCTGGTCGCCAACGACCACATCGATCTGACGGTGGAGCCTGGAGAGATCCACGCCCTGCTCGGTGAGAACGGCGCCGGCAAGTCGACCCTGATGAACGTGCTCTACGGGCTCTACCAGCCCGACGAGGGCGAGATCCTGGTCGACGGCAAGCCGCTGAAGCTGCGGGGCCCCTCCGACGCGATCGCGGCCGGGATCGGCATGGTGCACCAGCACTTCATGCTGGTGCCGGTCTTCACCGTCGCCGAGAACGTGATGCTCGGCGCCGAGCAGGTCAAGGGCGGCATTGCCGGATTCCTGGACCGCCGGCGGGCCCGGCGCGAGGTCGCCGAGGTTTCCGAGCGGTACAACCTCCGGGTCGACCCCGACGCGACCGTCGAGGACCTGCCGGTCGGCATCCAGCAGCGGGTGGAGATCGTCAAGGCGCTCACCCGCGACGTCGACCTGCTGATCCTGGACGAGCCGACGGCGGTGCTCACGCCGCAGGAGACCGAGGAACTGCTGACGGTCATGCGGTCGCTCAAGGCGGCCGGGAAGTCGATCGTCTTCATCACCCACAAGCTCGGCGAGGTCAAGGCGATCGCCGACCGGATCACCGTCATCCGGCGCGGGAAGACCGTCGGCACCGCCTCGCCGACCGCCAGCCGGGACGAGCTGGCCGCGCTGATGGTCGGCCGCAGCGTCCGGCTGACCGTGGAGAAGCAGCCGGCCACCCCGGGCCAGCCGATCCTCGAGGTTTCCGGGCTGGTCGTCGACGACGACCGGCAGATCCGCGCGGTGGACGGCGTCGACCTGACCGTGCACGCCGGCGAGGTGCTCGGCGTCGCGGGCGTGCAGGGCAACGGGCAGACCGAGCTGATCGAGGCGATCATGGGCCTGCGGCCGGTGCTCGCCGGCACGGTGACCCTCGACGGCCAGGCGGTGCACGGCTGGTCGACCAAGAAGGTGCTGCACGCCGGGGTCGGCTACGTGCCGGAGGACCGCAGCGTCGACGGCCTGGTCAAGGAGTTCTCCGTCGCGGAGAACCTGGTGCTGGACATCTACGACCGGCCGCCTTTCGGCCGGGGGCTGTCGCTCAAGCCGGACGCGATCGCGAAGTCGGCGAAGGAGCGGATCGAGCAGTTCGACATCCGTACCTCCTCGCCGGACGCTGCGGTCAGCACCCTCTCCGGCGGTAACCAGCAGAAGGTGATCGTGGCCCGGGAGCTGTCCCGGCCGCTCAAGCTGCTCATCGCCGCCCAGCCGACCCGGGGCGTGGACGTGGGCTCGATCGAGTTCATCCACAGCCGGGTGATCCGCGAGCGCGACATCGGCACCGCGGTGATGGTGGTCTCCAGCGAGCTGGACGAGGTGATCGGCCTGGCCGACCGGATTGCGGTGATGTACCGCGGCCGGATCATCGGCATCGTCAGCCCGGACACCCCCCGCGAGGAGATCGGCCTGCTGATGGCCGGCATCACCCCGGACGCCCCCACCACGGCGGCCCCGGCGGGCGGCGCAGCCACCACGGCGGGCAGCAGCAGCGGTACGACCGGCGAGCCCGGCGGCACAGCCGCCGCAGAGGCCCCTGGCAACGAGGACGAGGCATGACCAACCCCAACCCGGTGTCGGGCTCCCCGGACAAGGAGCCGGCGACCGAGGCGCAGGCGGCGCAGAACGCGGTCGGCAACACCGACCGCGCGGCGACCACCACCGCACCGAAGCAGCCCGAGCAGGAGCCCCGTCCCTCGCTGGGCCGGCTCTTCCTGGACAACCTCTGGGCGGCCAACACCGTCACCGTCACGGTGCTCGCCGTGCTGCTGGCGATGCTCGTCGGCGCCGTGCTGATCATCGTCTCCGACCCGGAGGTGCTGGCCACCTACAGCTACATCACCGCCCGTCCGTCCGACGCGATCAACTCGAGCTGGACGGTGGTCAGCGAGGCGTACGCGAACCTGTTCAAGGGCGCGATCTTCGATCCCAATGCGTCCGGCTTCCAGGCGGTGATGGGCCCGATCTCGGAGACGCTGACCTACACCGCGCCGCTGGCCTTCACCGGCCTCTCGGTCGCGCTCGCCTTCCGCGGCGGCCTGTTCAACATCGGCGCCCAGGGCCAGGCGACGATCGGCGTCATCCTCGCCGCCCTCGCCGGTTTCGCCCTGCCGCTGCCGCCCGTGCTGCACCTGCTCGTCGCGCTGATCGCCGGGGCGGCCGGCGGCGCGATCTTGGGGTTCATCCCGGGCATCCTCAAGGCGCGGACCGGCGCGCACGAGGTGATCAACACGATCATGCTCAACTACGTCGCGGTCTACTTCCTGTCCTGGATCATCGTCCAGAACGGCGTGCAGAACCCGAACCGTTCCGACGCGATCAGCAAGCCGGTCGACAGTTCGGCCCAGCTGCCCCGGCTGCTCGGCGACAACCTGCGGGTGCACGCCGGCATCCTGCTCGCGGTGCTGGCCACCTGGTTCGTCGCCTGGCTGCTCAACCGCTCCACGATCGGTTTCGAGCTGCGGGCGGTCGGCGACAATCCGGACGCCTCCCGGACCGCCGGCATCAGCGTCACCCGCACGTACGTGCTGATCATGGTGATCTCCGGTCTGCTCGCCGGGCTGGGCGGCGCCAACATGGTGCTCGGCTCCACCGCGAACGCGCTCACCCCGCTGGTGATCGCGCAGATCGGTTTCGACGGCATCCTGGTGGCGCTGCTCGGGCGGGTGAAGCCGTGGGGCGTGCTGCTCGCCGCGCTCCTCTTCGGTGCGCTTCAGGCCGGCGGCAACCGGATGCAGTCGTGGTCGGGCATCTCGCTGGAGCTGGTGACCGTGCTCCAGGCCCTGATCGTCATCTTCATCGCCGCGCCGGCCCTGGTGAAGGCGATCTTCCAGCTCCGGGCCGCCCGCGCCGCCCGGCTGCAGACGAGCCTTGCGAAGGGCTGGTGAGCATGTCCACCACCGCTGTTCCCGACGTCGCCGTCGCCACGGTCGACGAGGGTTTCTGGACGCGTACCCGCAAGATCGGTGCGGTCCTGCTGGCTATGGGCGTGCTGGCCGCGGTGCTCTTCGGGGCGCTCGCCACCGGTCAGCAGGCCCGGTTCACGCTCAGCGAGACCGAGGGCGGCGCGGCGCTGGAGATCAACGGCACCGTCGGCGCGATCCTCTTCGGCGTCATCGCGGCCGCGGCGGGCGCCGCCCTGCTGGCCGGGGTGCCAAAGCGCTGGGTCACCCTGGCGCTCGGCGTCGGGCTGGTCGCCTTCGTGCTGAGCTTCCTCTGCTGGCAGGTCTCCGCCGCCCCCGAGGGCCGGAACTTCATGCCGCTGGTCAACATCGTCCGGGGCACCTTCATCCTGGCCCTGCCGCTGATCTTCGGTGCGCTGGCCGGGGTGCTGTGCGAGCGCACCGGCGTGGTGAACGTGGCGATCGAGGGGCAGCTGCTGATGGGCGCCTTCGCCGGCGCGCTGTTCGGCAGCATCTCCGGCAGCGTCTGGGTCGGGCTCGTCGCCGCCGCCATCGGCGGCGCGTTCATCTCGTTCCTGCTCGCCGTCTTCGCCATCCGCTACCTGGTCGACCAGGTGGTCATGGGCATCGTGCTCAACCTGCTGGCCCTGGGCATCACCGGCTTCCTCTACGAGCGGCTGATGCAGACCGACGCGCAGAAATACAACAGCGCGCCCCGGTTCGGCAACTGGGAGATCCCGCTGCTCAAGGACATTCCGGTGATCGGCCCGGCGCTGTTCCGCGGCAACATCTTCCTCTACCTCGGCCTGCTGCTGGTGCTGATCATCCACATCGCGCTGTTCCGTACCCGGTGGGGCCTGCGGACCCGCTCGGTGGGCGAGCACCCCACCGCCGCCGACACCCTGGGCGTAAAGGTGCTGGGACTGCGCTACCGCAACGTCATCATGGCCGGGATGGTGGCCGGCATCGGCGGCGCCTCCTACACGCTGGCTTTCTACTCATTCACCAAGAACATGATCGGCGGTAAGGGCTTCATCGCCCTGGCCGCGCTGATCTTCGGCCGGTGGAGCCCGACCGGGGCGCTGCTCGCAGCGCTCTTCTTCGGCTTCGCCGACCAGCTCGCCACGTACCTCGGCGCGATCGGCAGCAGCATTCCCAGCCAGTTCCTGGCGATGCTGCCGTACCTCGCGACGATCCTGGCGGTGGCCGGGCTGGTCGGCCGGGTGCGGGCACCAGCGGCGGACGGCAAGCCGTACATCAAGGGCTGACGGGGGTAAGCACGTGGAGATCGACTGGGAGCGGCTGCGGGCCGCCGCCACCGAGGTGATGCGGCACGCGTACGTGCCGTACTCGAAGTTCCCGGTCGGGGCGGCCGCCCTGGTCGACGACGGCCGGGTGGTGGTGGGCTGCAACGTCGAGAACGCCGCGTACGGCGTGGTGCTCTGCGCCGAGTGCGGTGTGGTGTCCTCGCTGCACGCCACCGGCGGTGGCCGGCTGATCGCGCTTTCCTGCGTCGACGCCACCGGCGAGCCGCTGATGCCGTGCGGCCGGTGCCGGCAGTTGCTCTGGGAGCAGGGCGGCCCGGAGTGCCTGATCGAGGCGAAGGGCGGCCCGCTGCGGATGGCGGAGCTGCTGCCGCACGCCTTCGACGTGCAGGACCTGGAGGCGGTGACCGGCGAGCAGCCGGTGCCGGTGGTGCCGGACCGGCTCGCCGCCTGGCGCGGCCGCGGCACGGTCTTCGTGCACCCGGATCTCTCCGCCGGGCAGCAGGTCTGGACGGCGTACTGGGAGCGGTCCGCCGGGGACACCGAGGGCGCCGAGACCGGGGTGCTGGAGGAGGGCCCGACCTGGGACGACCCGGCGGAGGCGATCACCTGGGGGCTGGCGCGTACGCCCCGGGTGGTGGTGGTGGACGCCAGCGGCACCATCTTCTGGGCGGGTGAGGGCGAGCCGCCGATGGAGATCCCGGTTCGCTGGGGCGGAAACGGAAAGATCATCTGATGAGTGCTTTTACGGCGGTCGACGTCATCCGGGCGAAGCGGGACGGGGGTGTGCTGAGCGACGCCCAGATCGACTGGGTGGTCGACGCGTACACCAAGGGCCTGGTGGCGGACGAGCAGATGTCCGCGTTGGCCATGGCGATCCTGCTGCGCGGGATGACCCCGCCGGAGATCGCCCGGTGGACCGCCGCGATGATCGCCAGTGGGGAGCGGCTCGATCTCTCCACGGTGGCGCGGCCGACCGTGGACAAGCACTCCACCGGCGGCGTCGGCGACAAGATCACCCTTCCGCTCACCCCGCTGGTGGCCGCCTGCGGGGCCGCGGTGCCGCAGCTCTCCGGACGCGGGCTCGGCCACACCGGCGGCACCCTGGACAAGCTGGAGTCGATCCCCGGCTGGCGGGCGGCGCTGAGCAACGACGAGTTCATCGGCCAGCTGCGGGACGTGGGCGCGGTGATCTGCGCGGCCGGCGAGGGGCTGGCCCCGGCCGACCGCAAGCTGTACGCGCTGCGCGACGTCACCGGCACCGTCGAGGCGATCCCGCTGATCGCCAGCTCCATCATGAGCAAGAAGATCGCCGAGGGGACCGGGGCGCTGGTGCTCGACGTGAAGGTCGGCTCCGGGGCGTTCATGAAGTCCGTCGACGACGCCCGCGAGCTGGCCCGGACCATGGTGGAGCTGGGCGGCGCGCACGGCGTGAAGACCGTTGCCCTGCTCACCGACATGTCCACCCCGCTGGGCCGGGCCGTCGGCAACGCGGTCGAGGTGACCGAGTCGGTGGAGGTGCTGGCCGGGGGCGGTCCGGCCGACGTGGTGGAGCTGACCCTGGCCCTGGCCCGGGAGATGCTCGACGCGGCGGGCCTGCCGGACGCCGACCCGGAGGCGGCGCTGCGGGACGGCCGGGCGATGGACTCCTGGCGGGCGATGATCCGGGCACAGGGCGGCGACCCCGACGCCCCGATGCCCACCGCCAACGAGGTCGAGGTGGTCTGCGCCGCCGAGGACGGCTACGTCGGCTCCGTCGACGCGTACGCGATCGGGGTGGCCGCCTGGCGCCTCGGCGCCGGGCGGGCCCGCAAGGAGGATCCGGTCAGCATCCCGGCCGGCGTGATGCTGCACAAGCGTCCGGGCGACCGGGTACGCGTCGGTGAGCCCCTCTACGAGCTGCGCGCCCAGCACTCGGTGCGGATTCCGGCGGCGCTGGCCGAGGCGGAGCGGGCGGTGCGGATCACCCCGGACGCGCCGGTGGCGAGGCCGCTGGTGATCGAGCGGATCGGCTGATCAATTCCGGTCCTGCACTGCCGTGGCGCTGATGATCCGGAGCCGCTATTCTCCCTCGCCAGGGGGGCTGACCGGTGCTGAGCCGATGCGAGCAGACAGGGACTTGAGCCGTGCGCGTACCCGCCCCCGACCCCCGGGTCGTCCGTGAGGCCAGCCTCGACGAGCTGTCCCGGCTCGGTCTGCCGCTGCCGCCGTCGCAGTTCCCGCTGGTGTGGGAGCCGGACGACGAGATCGAGCTGCGGTCCACCACCGAGATCGAGGCGCGGATCGCGGTGCTGCACCTGATCCTGGCCCGCTGCTTCGGGATGCCGCCGCAGGCGGCGATGAGCTGGCTGCTCGAGTCGCACCTTGTCGACATGGTGACGCCGCCGGAGTGGCAGTTCGTGATGGGCGGCAAGGGCGACCATCGGTCGTTCGTGCTGCACCACGACGCGCTCTTCTCGCTGGCGTGGGTGCTGGGCCTGACCAAGGTGCTCGACCCGACCGTGCCGGTGGACCCGCGGCTGGTGGAGCGGATGCCGAACATCGCCGCCGGGGAGACCTTCCCCCGGTGGCGGGCCCGCATCCTGGCCGCTCCGCAGCACCCGGTCGACGCGGCCGCCCTGCTCGACCTGCACTACTGCCTGGACTGGGCGTACCTGGAGACCGAGCGGGCCGGGCGGACGCTGCCCGGGCTGGTGGACGCGAACGCCATCGGGCAGCGCCGGTGGGCGCTGGAGTGGGCGGTGATGCTCCGCGGGCCGTACCACGACGAGCCGCCGGGCTGGGAAGAGGTCGACCTCTCCACCTGAGGGTCAGCGCGGCCGGTGCACGCTGAGCTGGACCGCGACCGTGACCGTGACCGGTTCCGACAGGGCGGTGATCCGCTCGGCGAGCCGGGCCGGATCGGTGTGCCAGGCGCTCGGGCCCATCCCGACCAGGGTGGCCACCTCCGGCCCGGTGAGCGCCAGCCGGGTCCGGTGCACCGTGCTCGACTCCTCGGTGAAGTGCCCGGCGAGGCTGCCGGCGACCCGGTCCGCCTTGCCCGGGTCGACCGTCAGCAGGCCGAGGGCGTCGACCAGTTCGGCCAGGTGGTCCTCCGCCGGGGTGACGACCAGCAGCGCGCCCGCCGGGTCGAGGACCCGGTGGAACTCCGCGCCGTTGCGCGGGGCGAAGACGTTCAGCAGCACGCGGGTGGAGGCGTCGGCCAGCGGCAGCCGCTGCCAGGTGTCGGCGAGCGCCGCAGCGGCGCGCGGGTGGGCCCGGGC
>JBARAE010000143.1:0-3886 GCA_049791715.1 Micromonospora sp. | reverse complement strand
GGCCGCGACGGCGGCGACGGCGAACGGGCGCAGGGCGGCCGGGGCCGTGATGTCGAGCCCGTCGACCTCGGCGGCACCGGAGCGCGCCAGGTCACGCGCCCGGGCCAGTCCGGGGTCGGCCAGGGCGGCGGCGAACAGTCCGGTGAGCATCAGCGATCACTTCCCGCGGGAGGGCACACGACGATCACCCCTCGCCCGGTCTGGACGGGGGGTCTGCGACTCGACACTATCTCTCTCGGGGGACGATCGGCCGCCACGTCCGTCGAGGAACACCTGGGGGATGCATGCCTGCGGAGGGAATCGGCAGTGATCCGCGCCGTAAGACCACGCCCGCCCGCTGGCGGGTGCTCGGCCATCCGGACGGGATGCTGATCTACCAGGTGCGGTGCATCGTGGAGAACCACGGCTGGACGGAGACCGTCGCCGAGGACCGACACAAGATCATTCTGGGCCGATCGGGCGCCTTCCACCGCCGCCTCAACGGCCGGACCGGCGTCGCCGACCCCACCTCGGTGCTCATCACGCGCCCCGGCGACGAGATGGCGGTCGCCCACCCGTACGGCTGCGGGGACTCGTACACCTGCCTGGAGATCGACCGGGAGGTACTGGCGGACCGGCCGGACGCGGCCCGCTGGCTCGACCGGGAAGGCTGGACGGGCACCTCCGACGCCTCCCTGGACCTGGCGCACCGGCTGCTGGTCGCCGAGTGCCGGCGCGGGCTCGACGGGTTCGAGATGGCCGAACGGCTGCACCGCTTCCTGGGCCGGCTGCTCCACCACAGCGCGCTGGCCGGTCAGGAGGCCGGAGCCGAACTCGACCGGGCGGTGCGACGACGGCCGGCGACGCTGGCCGCGCACCGGCGCCTCGCCGACCGGGCCCGGGAAGTGCTGGCCACCTCCGACCTCACCCTCGGCCTGGAGGACGTCGCCCGCGAGGTGGGCACCTCCCCGCACCACCTCAGCCGGGTCTTCCAGCGGGTGACCGGCACCACTCTGACGGCGTACCGGAACCGGCTGCGGGTCCGGGCGGTGCTGGACCGGCTCGCCGAGCCCGACGGGCGTCCCCTCGGCGCCCTGGCGAGCGACTACGGCTTCAGCGACCAGGCACACCTGACCCGGGTGGTCCGTGACCAGATCGGCCATCCGCCGGCCCGGCTGCGTCGGCTGCTCACCGCGCCCGAGTCGGCGGCCGGCTGAGCTGCGGTCCGAGCAAATTTTTACAAGACCGCGCCCGCGCCGTCGGCGAGGATGGAATGCGTCAGCCCGGATCGGGCCCTCGGGGCGGCGGACCGGAGGAGGGCACGCGGACCTGTTCGGGGAGGTCCGACGCCCTCGCCGGGCCTCGGCGGCCCGCCGCACCGCGCCGGTCGGCGTCGCCGCTGCGCTCCCGCTGAAACCATGCGGATCTTGACCGGCCGCGACGGCCATGGTGCGCTGAGGTCATGACGGGGCAGTACCGGGCGCAGTTCGACGCGGAGATCACGTTCGCCAACGGTGGCGGGTTGCGGACGGAGGGCTTCCGGCTGGACATCCCAGGCCGGGACATCGGCGAGGACGAGCTGGCCACGCTCCTCGTCCGGCATCTCGGCCTGCTGATGGTCGCCGAGGTGCGGATCACCAACACGTCGATCGTCGAAGAACCGCACAAGGGCGGCCGCGGCCTGGCCACGGGCACCGGCGGCGCGGGGAGCCGGAAGCTGATCGAGCTGAGCCACGTGATCAGCGACGGGATGGTCACCCTGCCCGGCTGGCCGGCACCGCGGATCAGCGACTGGCTGACCCGGGAGGCGTCCCGGGCCAGGTACGCCCCGGGCACCGAGTTCCACGTCGCCCGGATCGACATGATCGCGAACACCGGCACCTACCTCGACGCCCCGTCGCACCGCTGGGCCGACGGCCCGGACCTCACCGGGATGCCCCTGGACCGCCTCGCCGATCTGCCCGGCATCGTGGTCCGGGTACCGGCGGACACCCGTGCGGTCGACCGGCTGATGCTCGCCCCGTACGACGTGGCCGGGCGTGCGGTGCTGCTGCACACCGGCTGGGACGCGCACTTCGGCACCGACCGGTACGGCGCACCCGAGGCGCCGTACCTCACCGGGGACGGGGCGCGGTGGCTGGTGGAGGCGGGGGCCGCCCTGGTCGGCATCGACTCGATCAACATCGACGACATGAGCCCGGCCGCCGCCGGGGAGCGCCCGGCGCACAGCATTCTGCTCGCCGCCGGCATCCCGATCGTGGAGCACCTGACCGGCCTGGCCGCCCTGCCTCCGGACGGTTTCCGCTTCACCGCCGCGCCACCGCGGGTGGCCGGCATGGGCACCTTCCCCGTCCGCGCCTTCGCCGCCGTCGACTGATCGGCCCTCGCCGGTGATCGTCGGCCGATCCGCCTGGCCGGCACCCCGGCGTCAGTAGCGCACGGAGATGCGGTGCTCGACCGCGTCCACCCGGATCTCCCCGCCGTACGGGATGATCAACTGCGGGTCGGTGTGGCCGAGGTCGACGTCGAAGACCACCACCGGGTCGTCGGCGTAGTCGGCGAGGGCCCGGGTGACCGCCTCCCGCTGTGCCTCACCCCAGGCGAGCCGCTGCTCCAGGGTGTGCGGCTTGTCGAAGTCCCACGCCTTGGGCCGACCGACCACGATCGCCGGGAAGCCGGCGAGCAGCCCGCGTTCACCCATGTTCCGCACGATGCGGAACACCTCCTGAGCGGTCGGGAGCTCGTTGGAGGTCTCGAAGACCAGCACCGAGCCGGCCAGTTCCTCGGCCGACGGCACCCGGTCGGTCGCCATGAGCCAGTGCAGGATCTCCAGGCAGCCACCCCAGGTCCGCCCCTGCACCACGCGCGCCGACCCCTGCCAGCGCCACCCCTCACCGGGGAACATCACCGGCTCGTGGGCCAGCGTGGCGGGGTCCCGCCAGTCGTTCGGCTCGTCGCCCCACTCGGGGGCCGGCGTCAGGTCGTACCAGCCGGAGGTGAAGAGGGCGGCGCGCAGCGAGTCGACGGTGAGCGGGTGCAGCTTGCCCGGCCGGCCGAGGTGCACCAGCACCGACCCGCCGTGGTACGCGACGATACCCAACCGGTACAGGTGATTGAGGACGTTGGTGTTGTCCGAGTAGCCGTAGTACGGCTTCGGGTTGGCCCGCAGCACGTCGTCGTCGAGATACGGGGTGACCGTGATCAGGTCGTCCCCGCCGATGGTGGCGAGCACGGCGGAGATCGTCGGGTCGGCGAAGGCGGCGGTGAGGTCCCGCGCCCGGTCGCGCGGGTCGGCGCCCATCACCCGGGTGGTCGGATACTCCACCGGCTTCAGGTCGAACTCCTCGCGCAGCCGGCGCAGGCCCAGCTCGTACACGTGGGGGAAGAGACCCGGCAGCCCGGCCGAGGGGGACACGACGGCGACCCGATCGCCGGGTCGGGGTTTCGCGGGATAGGTCAGCGGCTCCATGATCAGACGCTAACGGGCGAACCAACCGGTTTTCCGCCCCGACCGTCCGGCGGCCCGAGGTCGGAGCCCCGTCGTCTGGCCGATTTCGATCAGATGGCCGTCCGGGTGGCCAGGTGGGTGAGCAGGATCCCCTCGGCCGGGATCGGCAGGTCCTCGCGCGCCTTGGGACCAGCCTCACACCGGGCCCACCCGCGGGGCGGCGAAAGCCTACAACCGGGGCAGAAGGGAGCCCTACGCTGGCGACGTGGAGGAGGAGCCCGCGGCTGACATGTGGGCGGAATCGCCCTGTTGTGGGCAAAGCGATGGCGCAGGGCCCTTCCGTACCTCCGGGGCCGCGCGGATACGATCCAGGGAGTCGGACAGCGCTGTCCTTCGTACCCACGTAAGGAGCGCACCGTGACCGACCTGCACGACCACGACGGGCCGGACGCCGCGCTG
>JBARAE010000142.1:0-3560 GCA_049791715.1 Micromonospora sp. | reverse complement strand
GGGCCCGCAGCGCCCCGTCGTGCCAGGAGAAGACGTACTCGAAGCCCTCGCCCCACCAGCGGCCGAGCACCCCGCGCAGGCGGTCGGGGGCCGGCGCGCCGGGCCGCCACGGCTCGATGTCGGCCGGGTCCTGCTCGGCCGACGCGGCGAGCAGCCGGTGCGGCAGCTCGAAGACGTCCACACCGGTGCCGGACGAGCCGAGCACCGCGCAGCCCATCGCGCCCGCGGTGCCGGCACCGCCACGCCGGCCGTAGACGGCGGCCAGGAAACCGGGCATCGCCCCGTCGTGCCCCACGTGCATCACCCGCTGCGGCTGCGGCACCAGGATCAGGCCCAGGCCGAAGCCGCCGGCCCAGAGCGTCTCGTCGGTGGTGGTGAGCGGCCAGCGCATCTCGTCGAGGGTGGTCGGCGCGAGCACCACGCCGGTCGGGTCCAGCGCCGCCGGGTCGGCCAGGAAGGCCGCCCAGCGGGCCATGTCGGTCGCGCTGCTCCACAGCTGCGCGGCCGGGGCCACCGCCCCGAAGTCGGTCGGCGGCTCCGGGTGCGCTTCGTCGGAGTACGCGTCGACCAGAAAGCCGGTCGCCGCCCGCTCGCCGGGCGTCGGACCGGTGGCGGCGAGCCCCAGCGGGACGAGCACCCGCTCGGCCAGCACCTCCGCCCAGGTCCCGCCGCGCAGCCGGCCCACCAGCTCGCCGAGGAGCGCCATGCCGAGGTTGGAGTAGTGGTAGCGCCGGCCGGTCGGCAGCACCCGCTCGGCCCGGGCCAGGTCGGCGATCAGCTGCTCCACGCCGGGCGCCCGCAGGGTGTCCCACACGTCGCCGTACGGCTCGCGCTGCAGACCCGCGGTGTGCGACAGGAGCCGGCGTACGGTCAGCTCGCCGTGCGCCGGCAGGTCGAGGTGCCGCCCGATCGGGTCGTCCAGGTCGAGCAGGCCGTCGTCGCGGCACTGCATCACCAGGACCGAGGTGAAGGTCTTGGTGACCGACCCGATGCGGAACACCGTCTCCGGGCCGAGCGCGGTGTCGTTGCCGGTGTCGCCGACCGTGCACGTCCAGAGCGGCCGGTCCGCCCGGTGCAGGGCGGCCGACACCGCCGGCACCCGACCCTCCGCCTGCACCTGCCGCACCATCCGACCCAGCCGGTCGTTCACCGTGATCATGGGAGCAGTCTAGGGACCGCCTCAGCGGCAGACCATCGGGCCGAGCGGGGCGCCGCCGAGCAGGTGGGCGTGGACGTGGAAGACCTCCTGGCCGCCGTACGGACCGGTGTTGAACATCAGCCGGAAGCCGTCGGCGAGCAGCCCCTCGTCCTCGGCGACCACGGCGGCGGTGGCCAGCACCTCGCCCGCCAGGCCCGGGTCGCCCTGGGCGAGGGTGGCCACGTCCGCGTAGTGCTCCTTCGGGATGACCAGCACGTGGACGGGCGCTTTGGGACCGATGTCGCGGAACGCGAGAGTGGTGGCGGTCTCCCGGACGATGGTGGCCGGGATCTCCCCGGCGACGATCCGGCAGAACAGGCAGTCAGTGTCCATCCGGGCATGCTAAGCGCTCGGCCGGACCGCGCCGTGCCTGGTCGCGCCGCACCGGGCATGATGTCCGGCGTGACTTCTCGGGCGGTACTGGTGACAGGGGCCTCGCGCGGCATCGGCCGTGCGGTGGCGCGGGCTTTCGCGGCGGGCGGAGACCGGGTGGCGATCCACCACCGGGACTCGGCGGAGCTGGCCGAGCGGCTGCGCGACGAGCTGCCCGGCGAGGGACACGTCGTGGTCCGTGCCGACCTGGCCGACCCGGACGCGGTCCGGCCGATGGTCGACGACGCGGCGGAGCGCCTGGGCGGGCTGGACGTGCTGGTCAACAACGCGGGCGTGTACGGGCCGCGGGACCTGCCGCACCCGGTCTTCGGCAACACGTACGAGCAGTGGCGCGAGCAGTGGCGGCTGGTGCTGGAGACCAACCTCACCGGCGCGGCGAACGTCAGCTGGTGCGCCGCCCAGCACATGCGCCAGCGGGGCGGGCGGATCGTCAACGTCTCCTCCCGCGGTGCGTTCCGCGGCGAGCCGGAGCAGCCCGCGTACGGGGCCAGCAAGGCGGGGCTCAACGCGCTCGGGCAGTCGCTGGCGCTGGCCCTCGCCCCCTACGGCATCGCGGTGGCGACCGTCGCGCCCGGCTTCGTGGAGACGGACATGACCACCACGCACCTGAGCGGCGAGCGGGGCGACGCGATCCGCGCCCAGAGCCCGTTCAACCGGGTGGCCCGCCCCGAGGAGATCGCCGCCGCCGTCCACTGGCTCGCCAGCCCCGAGGCGGAGTGGGCGTCCGGCACCATCGTCGACCTCAACGGCGCCTCCTACCTGCGCACCTGACGCCGCCCAGCCCCGCCGATCATGGAGGTGTGGCGCCCGACTCAGGTCGTATGCCGCCTTTGGTAGGTGCCACAACTCCATGATCGACGCGGACAGGGGGCGTGCGGGGAGCTACCAGCGGTCGAGGCGCGCGGACAGGACGCTCAGGGCCGCCACGCCGGCGGTCGAGGTGCGCAGCACCGACGGGCCGAGCCGGACCGGACGGGCTCCGGCCTCGCGGAAGGCGGACAGTTCGGGCTCGGCGATGCCGCCCTCCGGGCCGACCACCAGCACGATCTCACCCGTCGCGGGCAGCTCGGCGGTGGTCAGCCGCTCCTCGGCCTCCTCGTGCAGCACGAACGCGGCGGCCGCGCCGGCGAGCCGCCGGACCACGGTCTGCGTCGACTCGTCCGGAGACCCGGCCACCACCGGCAACCACGCCCGGCGGGCCTGCTTGGCCGCCTCCCGCGCCGTCGCCGCCCACTTCTCCCGAGCGCGTACGCCCCGGTCACCGCGCCACTGCACCACCGAGCGGGACGCCGCCCAGGGCACGATCTCGTCCACCCCGACCTCGGTCATCGCCTGCACGGCCAGCTCACCCCGGTCGCCCTTGGCGATGCCCTGCACCACCACGAGCCGGGGCACGGACGCGTCGACGTACCCCCGGGAGGTGACCTCCACGTCGAGCGTGCCCTTGCCGACGGCGGCGACCACCGCGGTGGCCGTGCCCCCACGGCCGTCGGCGAGGAGCAGTTCCTCGCCGACGCGCAGCCGCTGCACGGTCGCCGCGTGATGCCCCTCCGGACCATCGAGGGTCAGCGTGTCACCGGTGGGCAGCGCCTCGACCAGGAACAGCGGCGCCGACACCTCAGGCGTGCCCGTTGAAGGCGTCGCGCATCCGGGAGAAGAAGCCGCCCTGCTTGGTCAGCTCGGCAACCTCCTCGCCCCGGGTCTTGGCGAAGTCGCGCAGCATCCGCTCCTGGTCGGGGTCGAGCTTGGTCGGGGTCCGCACGTCGAGGTGGACGTAGAGATCACCCCGGCCGGTGCCGCGCAGGTGCGGTACGCCCCGGGCGCGCAGCCGCAGCGTGCTGCCCGGCTGGGTGCCCGCCTTGACGTCGACGGTCTCCTCGCTGTCCAGGGTCTTGATGCTCAGTCGGGTGCCCAGCGCGGCGGCCGTCATCGGCACGGTGACCCGGCAGTGCAGGTCGTCGCCCTTGCG
>JBARAE010000141.1:0-23742 GCA_049791715.1 Micromonospora sp. | reverse complement strand
GAGCAGAGCGGGCCGGCTCGGGCGCTCGCCGAGGGCGACCACGGTCAACGCGGCGACCAGGAGCGGCTGGGCCGCGCCCAGGACGGCGGCGGTCCCGCCGGGAAGCCGGTACGCGGCGTAGAAGAGCAGCGGGAAGAACGCGCCGATGTTGAGCGCGCCGAGCAGCGCGGCCCGCCACCACCAGGCGCCGTGCGGACGGTGTCGGGTCAGCGCGAGCAGCAGCAGCCCGGCCGGCAGTGCCCGCAGCACACCCGACCAGAGCGGTCGGTCGGCGGGCAGCAGCTCGGAGGTCACCAGGTAGGTGGTGCCCCAGGCGGTGGGAGCGGCGGCGGTGAGCGCGATGTCCGTCCAGCGTCGGTTCATCTGTCCGTCCTTCCTTGTCGCTAAGTAGCTTAGGGCTAAGCTAATCAGTACCGAGTGAAAGGGGAAGTGCGAGGTGCGGCACAATCCCGGGGTGGCAACGGACGACGTGGACGTGATCGTCGAGCAGTGGCGGCGCGAGCGGGCCGGCCTGCGGCCGGAACCGATGGCCGTCTTCGGCCGGATCTACCGGCTGGCCCGGCTCGTCGGTGACCGCCAGGAGAAGGTGTACGCGGCCTGGGGGATCGGCCGGGGCGAGTTCGACGTGCTCGCCGCGCTGCGCCGCTCCGGCGAGCCGTACACCCTCGCCCCGAAGGCACTCGCCGCCGGACTGATGCTCACCTCCGGCGGCATGACCGGCCGGCTCGACCGGTTGGAGCGAGCCGGGCTGGTCCGGCGTACCCCCGACCCGACGGACCGGCGGGCGCTGCGGGTGACCCTCACCGACGCCGGCCGGCGGGTGGTCGAGGAGTCCGTCGAGGCGGGGCTGGCCGTGCAGCGGGAGATCCTGGACGCCCTGCCGCCGGCGGACCAGAAGCGCCTGGGAGACCTGCTGCGTAGGCTGCTCGCCGCCGCCGAGGCGGAGACCTGAGGGCTGCGCGGGCCGGTCGTCCTGGCGGAAGATGATCGTGACCGTCGCCGACGAGAGGACCACCATGCCCGCCAGCGAAGCGACCATCGTCGCCACCAGCATGGGCTTCTCCAGCCGGCAACGCGGTCCGTGGAACGCCGATCCCGGCCCGGTCTTCGACCTGATGGCCGAACTCGCGCAGGCCGGTGACGCGCCGCGGATCTGCTACCTGGGCCAGGCGGTCGGTGACCAGCCGACCTCATTCACCGTGTTCTACGGGGCGTTCGCCGGCACCCGGTTTCGGGCGTCCCACCTCGCCCTCTACCCGATGCCCAACGTCGAGGACATTCGGGCGCATCTACTCGCCCAGGACATCGTCTGGGTCGGCGGCGGCAGCGTCGCCAACCTCTGCGCCGTCTGGCGGGTGCACGGCCTCGACGAGATCCTGCACGAGTGCTGGCAGGCCGGCGTGGTGCTGGGCGGGGTGTCCGCCGGGTCGATCTGCTGGCACCGCGGCGGCGCCACCGACAGCTACGGGCCGACGCTGCGCGGCTTCACCGACGGCCTGGGCTGGCTCCCGTACGGCAACGGCGTGCACTACGACGGCGAGGAGCAGCGGCGCCCGCTGATGCACAAGCTGGTCGGCGACGGCACGCTGCCGGTGAGCCACTGCACCGACGACGGCGTCGGGCTGGTCTACCGGGGCACCCGGCTGGTCGAGGCGGTCGCCGAGCGGGAGGGCGTCGCCGCGTACGAGGTGAGCCGGGCCGAGGACGGCACCGTCCGGGAGACCCGGATCGAGCCGCGCCTGATCCGCTAGCCCCGGTCGCCGGACGGCGCGCCGGACGGGGCAGGTCGAGGGCCGCGTAGACTGGCCGCCCGTGAGCCTCAGCATCGGGATCGTCGGCCTGCCCAACGTCGGCAAGAGCACGCTGTTCAACGCGCTGACCAAGAACGACGTGCTCGCGGCGAACTACCCCTTCGCCACCATCGAGCCGAACGTCGGCGTCGTCGGGCTGCCGGACGAGCGGCTGGCCACGCTCGCGGAGATTTTTGCCTCCCAGAAGGTGCTGCCGGCGCCGGTGTCGTTCGTCGACATCGCCGGCCTGGTCCGCGGCGCTTCGAAGGGGCAGGGCCGGGGCAACGCGTTCCTGGCGAACATCCGCGACGCCACGGCGATCTGCCAGGTCGTGCGGGCCTTCTCCGACCCGAACGTGGTGCACGTCGACGGCAAGGTCTCCCCGGCCGACGACATCGAGACGATCAACACCGAGCTGATCCTGGCCGACCTCCAGACGCTGGAGAAGGCGCTGCCCCGGCTGGAGAAGGAGGCCAAGCTCCGCAAGGACCGGGCCGCCGCCGTCGAGGCCGCCAAGAAGGCCGCCGAGGTCCTGGACGGCGGCACCACCCTGTACGCCGGGGCGGCCGCCGCCAAGATCGAGCTGGAGCACCTGCGTGAGCTGCACCTGCTCACCATCAAGCCGTTCCTCTACGTCTTCAACGTCGACGAGGCCGAGCTGGGCAACGCCGAGTTCCTCGACGAGCTGCGGGCGCTGGTCGCCCCGGCCGAGGCGGTCTTCATGGACGCCAAGATCGAGTCGGAGCTGGTGGACCTGCCCGAGGAGGAGGCCCGCGAGCTGCTCGAGTCGATCGGGCAGTCCGAGCCGGGCCTGGACCAGCTCGTCCGGGTCGGCTTTCGCACGCTCGGGCTCCAGACGTACCTGACGGCGGGCCCCAAGGAGGCGCGGGCCTGGACCGTCCCGGTGGGCGCGACCGCGCCGGAGGCCGCGGGGGTCATCCACTCCGACTTCCAGCGCGGCTTCATCAAGGCCGAGGTGGTCTCCTACCACGACCTGGTCGAGGCCGGATCGATGGCGGCGGCGAAGGCCGCCGGCAAGGTCCGGATCGAGGGCAAGGAGTACGTCATGCAGGACGGCGACGTGGTGGAGTTCCGCTTCAACGTCTGACGATCGGCTGACTGACTAGGTGACCGGCGGTGCCAGCTGCCAGCCTGTTGCCCTTGGCCGATAGAAGGCCCCCGCGTGCCAAACGCCCGTGCTGCGGTGAGGGCCGGCGACCGGGCAGCAGATTGACGGTGAAACTAAAGGCCATGAGTTTGCAACGGAACGATCTTCCGGTGTTGCGCCGGGGCGGCGTGTAGGGGACGCTGTGGCCCGAGCGCCCGAGGATCCACGATCGGCGCACCTGCCTCCGGTAGGGAGGCCCAATGGTCGCCTCGTGGCGCCGGCCCTAGCTGTGCGAGGTGTTCCAATGTCCTCAGATCGCCTAGCGGCCAAACACCCGGAACAGGGCCGCACCCTCGCCGTAGCGCAGGTCCTGGTGACGTTCTTCCTCGCCGCCACCACGTCACCCATCGCCTCATACGCCGAGGTTCGACAGGTCGCCCAGGTGTGGCACGCCTGCGAGCGGGACTCCGCCGGCACGGGCTTCGGTCTCCTGCTGTTCCACCTGCCGGTGTTGTTCCTCGGGCAGACACTCGCCGTTGGCGCCCTAGCCTCCGCCGTGCTCATGCTTGTCCGCCCCCGCCCTGTCGCGGTGCCGGCCGCCGTCGCCGCCGGTCTCGCCGTCCTCGTGGTATGCGCCTTCGCCTACTTCCACGTCAACGGCCTTCCTATGGCTAACGAATTCTGCCCCACAACACAGCCGACCTGGTGGCCCTGACCCGCCCCGGCACATCTCAGCGCATCCGACCGCTTCGGTTTGTGTGCCAGATCCATGCCAGGTCGACAGGTCACGGCCGGGGATTGACGGCGACTGGCGGGGGGAGCGGCCGCTTGGCCGCAGGTCGCGACCTCCGCAGCCCAGGTCGATACAAGAGAGCCCCCCTGGCAGTGTGGGGCACGCAGGGGGCACAAGGCACCGTCAAACGCCGTCAACCAGCCATCAACGATGGCAACCCGAGACGCGGCGTGAGCAGGTGTCGAGCGCCGTTCCCGCTGGTGAGCCGATCGCGCCTCTAAGTTCCGCTTCAACGTCTGAATCCGGTGACCAACGTCCTGTCATGCGGATGTTTGTCAGTTGCTCCTGGGCGACGGTCTGAAATGCTTCGCCCATGCCTTCCTACCCGCCTACCTTTGCCGACCAGGTCGTCGCGCAGCCAGCCCGTGCCCAGTTCGAGGCGTTCCTCGACGAGCACCGCGGCGCGCTCAATGGCTGCTTGGACGGGCTGACAGAGGAACAGGTGTGCCGATCGTTGGTGGCCTCCCGGACCACTGCTGGGTCTTGTGAAGCACGCGACTTTCGTCGAAAAGGTCTGGTTTGACGAAGCCGTCACGTGCCGGTCGCGCGCTGAGATCGGCATCCCTGCGACGTCAGAAGAGTCGTTCATCCTCGATGACGACGACACGATCGCCACCGTCCAGCACGCACACCGCGAAGCCTGCGAAGCATCACGCCGTGCGACGTCATCCCTGGGTCTGGACGACATCCTCCACGGGCACCGGCGGGGCCCGCTTCCGCTGCGGTGGGTGTATCTCCACGTGCTGCGCGAGCTCGCTCAGCACTGTGGGCACGCAGACATTCTTCGAGAGCAGCTCATCAACGAGTAGTGCGCGCACCGGACCGGCAGCGAGTATCGAATCGATCATCGCGAGAGCACGGGGGAGGATCATCATGGCAGGGACTCGGCAGGTCCTGTTCATTCAGGGCGGCGGCGCGGGCGTGCACGACGAATGGGACGACAAGCTGTTCGACAGCCTGAGGCGGGAGCTCGGGGAGGGCTACGAGGTCCGCTACCCGCACATGCCCGACGAGGACGACCCGAGCTACGCCGCGTGGAGCGCGGCCATCCGGCGTGAGATGATGACTTTGGACGACGGTGCGGTCGTCGCCGGCCATTCGGTGGGCGGGACGATCCTCATCAACGCGATCGCCGAGCGGCCACCGGAGCGGGAGCCCGCGGCGATCGTGCTGATCGCCGCTCCGTTCGTCGGTGCCGGCGGCTGGCCCGGCGACGAGTTCGAACTGCCGCACGACCTTGGCGCGAGGCTGCCGCAAGGCGTGCCAGTGCATCTGTTCCATGGGCTCCAGGACGAGACTGCCCCACCATTGCATGCTGACCTGTACGCCCGCGCAATCCCACAGGCACAGCTGCACCGGCTGCCCGGGCGCGATCACCAGCTCGACAATGACCTGAGCGAAGTGGCGAAGATCATTAAAGCTCGGGCCATCGCTGGGCCGTGACCGGGCCGTCAAAGGCCGTGACGGCGGCTGGCCAGATGGGCGACGGACGAGTCGAGCTGTACGCCGGATACAGCTAGTGTCTGCTGCCGTGGAGTTCGCAGCGGGAGTCCCCAGTAGGTGGATCGTGACCATGCGGTCTGGCGCGGTCATGGAGCTGGCGGCTGATGCGTCGCTGGTGTCCTGGTTGTCCGCCTCCGCCGGTGAGCGATAGGGACGAGTTCTGGCTAAGCTCCCGGTCATGAGCGAGACGGCTACACGGCGTTCCACGTCAGGAACTCCCACCGAGGCCGAGTCCCTGCTGTCAGTCCTGGATCGCAACCGGCGGACCTTCGCCTGGAAGACGTTCGGGCTGGACGATGAGGGTCTGCGCGCGACCACCGCCGCCAGTGCGATGACGCTCGGTGGTCTCGTCAAGCATGTGGCGCTGGTCGAGGCAGACTGGCTGGCCGTCAAGCTCGCCGGACACGACTACGGAGCCCCGTGGGACGCCGTAGATTTCGACGCCGATCCTGACTGGGAATGGCGCACCGGGGCGCTGGACTCTCCGGAAGATGTCTACGCACTGTGGCGAGGCGCTGTCGAGCGGTCGCGCGAGCTCGTTGCTGAGGTCATCAAGGAGCGCGGGCTCGACGGACCAGCGTCCTTCACCTGGCCGGACGGTCGCACGCCCACCGTCCGCGTGATGCTGTTGGACATGATCGAGGAGTACGCACGCCACACCGGCCACGCCGACATCCTGCGTGAAGCAGTGGATGGTCGCGTTGGCGAGGGCGCGCCTGCCGACTTCACCGTCTGAACGACCGCAACTGCCGCTGATGGAGCTCTTGACGGCCCGTCATCGAGGGGCCGGCGGATCGATGAGCTGGCCTTCAGAGTCCGCGAGTACCGTCGATGGCCTCGCGGATGATGTCCGCGTGACCTGCGTGCCGAGCCGTCTCCTGGATCAGGTGCATCGCCACCCGACGCAGGTTCTGGTCGACCAGATCCGTCCGTGCGCAGCGTGCGTCGAGGTCGACGCTGGCAGGGATCTCCCGTGAGGCCACGATCTGCTCCTGGTAACACGCCAGAACGCTCTCGACCCTGTCCTCGTCGCCGAGCGCGAAGGTGGCGTCTTCGTCCTCGTCCGCCGGCCACTCGTCCGGAAAGCTTCGCCCCGCGAAGGTGACCTGGAACCACCTGCGCTCCCAGATGGCCGAGTGCTTCAGCAGGCTCAGCAACGACAGCGAGCTCACTGTCGAGGCCTTGGACGCATCCTGGTCGGACAGGCCGTCAACCTTCAGATCAACGCGTCCCTCGCCTGGTCGAGGAAGCTGCACAGAGCGTCTCGCTCGGTCGCGATCGAGAAGGTGTTGGTCGACATGCCGCACACAGTGGACGGAGAAGATCAGTTCCCGCGGCGGTGACGGACAAGAATGTCCGCCTTCCAGAGGAACTGATCGTCTGCGATGTGCCGGTTCGCTCCTGTCCGCTTGGCTGAACCAGGACGTCGGCGAGAGGGATGATGCGGACGTGGCCAATGACAGCGGTTATCTGCTCGACAATCAGCAGGCGGAAGCGGGGACGCGCTTTGGCGCCCTGGCGGCGCTGTTCAACCCTTCCACGTTCCGGCACATCGACGCGCTCGGCATCACGGGAGGCTGGCGGTGTTGGGAAGTCGGTGCCGGAGGCCCCAGCGTGCCGTCCTGGCTAGCCGCGCGCGTCGGCCCGGCAGGGTACGTGCTTGCCACCGACATCGACGTCTCGTGGATGACCGCTGGCGCGAACGCCGGGTACGAGGTCCGCCGCCACGACGTCGGCGTCGAGCCGCCGCCCGGGGATGGCTTCGACCTGGTGCACGCGCGGCTCGTACTGGTGCACGTTCCACAGCGTGCCGAGGCGCTGGCTGCCATGATCTCGGCGTTGCGGCCCGGCGGCTGGTTGCTGGTGGAGGAGGCCGACCCGATGATGCAGCCGCTGGTCTGCCCGGACGAGTCGGGTCCGGCCCAACGGCTGGCCAACAAACTCAAGCAGGACTTCCGCACGCTGATGGCTCAGCGTGGTGTCGACCTGGCTTACGGGCGCACGTTGCCTCGGTTGCTGCGCGGCGCGGGACTCGTCGACGTCGAAGCGGACGCCTTCTTCCCGATGACGGGCCCTGCCTGCACCGTGCTGGAGCAGGCGACCGTGGCGCAGATCCGCGACCGGCTGGTTGCCGCCGGCCTGGCGACAAATGAAGAAGTCGACCGGCATCTCGACAACGTCGCAGCGGGGCGTCTCGATCTCGCCACCTCGCCCATGATCTCGGCCTGGGGCCGGAAAGCCGCTTGAAGTGCTCGAATCCGTACTGGTCCCCGTGTTCACGCATCACGTCAGGCTGCCTCACCCGACCTTGGAGACGATCTCCACAAGGTTGCCGTCCGGGTCGCGCAGCAGGGCGTTCCGGTTGTTGTTGCCGGTATCGTGCGGCGGCTGAACGGCAGGGACGCCGGCGGTGACCAGCTCCTCGAAAGCCTCGTCGACGTCGTGTGTCCAGACCACTAGGACCATCGCGGGCCTGCCCGGTTCAGCCTCCACCCCGTGGACCCTCATGGCCGCCTCGACCGTGCCGAGTCCAACCGTGAATCCGCCGAGCCGGAGTTCGATGTGCTCCGGCGTTCCTTCGGTGGGAGTGCGGAATGTCTCCGTGAACCCGAGCAGGTCCCGGTAGAAGCGGATCCCCGCCTCGATGTCCTTGGTGTAAAGATTGACGAAAGCTGTCTCGAACATACGTACCACGATAGGAGTCCGCGGGTTGCCGCGCTGTCCCGTGAGGCGACAACCTCGATCCAGAGCTCAGCAGTCTGAGTTGCTGGGGTGACCGTCGATCAGGACGATGAAGGTGGCGAGGTGATCCGCTGTGCCGTCGGGCAGGCTGGTCACATCCAGCCGCGCGGCCATTCCGTTGATCTCCTTGCAGTACCGCACGTTGCCGGAGCCCGCGTCACCTATCTGGTAGTGCCAACCCGCCGCCTCGACGTCCGGCCCGACGAGGGTGGCGAGTTCGTCCACCGTGTACGGGCGGTCGACGCCTGGTCACCCGGGGGGAAGGCGCAGCCCCACCAGCGCGTTGCCCGGACCGCCATCGCCGCCAACGGCAGCAGCACGGCGGTCACGAGCACTCCGACGACGGTGCGTTTGCGCCGTGAGCCCTGGCCTGGATCAGCGCCGTTCATCGCCGCTTCGTCGCCAGGTCCGGAAGCACGGGGTTCGTCTCGGTCATGGGATTGTCGGAGGGGGAGCTGCCGCATGCCCCGTCTCCGCTCGCGCCTGCCGCCGGCGTTCGAGTGTGCGGCGCAGGTCGTAGACGACCGCGAAGGGTCCGAGCACACCCAGGAGAAGGAACCAGATCCCCACCCGGTATTCGCCCTCGATGGGGTTCATCCGAAGCAGCCCGACACCGGCGACAAGTGCCACCACCGGCAGGAGCATCGTGCCGATGACTTTGATGCCGCGGGCGATGCCGAGGCGGATGGCGAGAACGCCGGTAGGTATCGCGAACAGCCCGGCGAAGACCAACCCGCCGACGACGACCAGAAACATCGGATAGCTCACTGACATCGCGAGAGTGTAGCCAGCATCGCTTCCCGGAGGGTGCCCCTGATCTACGGCGGTCATCGCTGCTCGATTCGGCGCTCTACAGTGACGCCGATGAAGCTGATCGAGATCCGTAGGTACCCGATCAAATCGGTGCTCGGCGAGCAGTTGGCGACCGTTGAGGTCGAGCAGCGGGGACTGGTCGGTGACCGGCTGTGGGCGGTACGGGACGCGGACGGGAAGCTGGGCAGCGGCAAGAACACGCGTCGTTTCCGCCGGATGCCGGGTCTGTTCCGGCTTCGCGGGCGCTTCGGCGATCCGGTGCCGATCGTCGAGCTGCCCGACGGCCGGCGCTTCGGTGCCGACGAGCCGGCCGGGCACGACGCGGTCAGCAGCCTGCTCGACCGTCGCGTCACGATCGAGCGTGAGGCGGCAGTCAAGCACCATGACGAGGGGCCGGTGAGCCTCATCAGCACGGCGGCCCTGCGACGACTCCATGACCTGCTGGGGGAGCCGGTTGAACCGTTGCGGTTCCGGGCGAACCTGCTCGTGGACGTACCGAAACGTGACTTCGCCGAAGACGAGTGGCTCGGACGGGCCATCCGCATCGGTCCCGAGGTCGTGCTGCGACCACGCCGACGGCTCACCCGATGCGTCATGATCGACCTCGCGCAGGAGGGCGCCCCGGAGCACGGGCAGCTCTTGAGGACCGTCGCCGAGCACCACGACATGACGTTCGGTGTGTGGGCGGACGTCGAACGCCGTGGTCGTATATGCCTGCAGGACGACGTCGTCGTCATGCCGGCATGAGTGCGTCCCGCTCCGCCACCTGTAGACGAGCTTGGGCGGCACCGAGCCTAGGGGTCGCGGCGCGCGAAGAGGGCGGCCCCTGGGACGCTCTGGTCCGGGTCGAACAGCATCTGAGCCTCGACCGTGAACCCAGCATCGCGCAGCCAGGCTGCCACCGGGCCGGGCTGGCGGCGGTGGACGTAGACCTTCATCGGATGGCCGCCGTAGCCCTCTGTCTTGAGCCGCGATACGTCGCCGACGTGAAAGCCGAGCAGCAGCAGTCCACCGGGACGCAACGCCCGGCGGAACTCTTGGAAGACCGTGGGGATCGCCTCGTCGGGGACGTGGATCAGTGACCAGAAGGCGAGCAGGCCGGCAACCGAGGCGTCGGCGAGGTCCAGGTCCGTCATCGAGCCCACCTCGAACCGCAGACCGGGGTGGTCACGCCGAGCCACGTCGACCATCGCCGGTGACAGGTCGATGCCGAAAGCGTCGAGGCCCAGACTGCGCAGGTGGGCGGTGACGTGCCCAGGCCCGCAGCCCACGTCCGCCACCGGGCCGCCGCCGGCGCCGTGAACCAGATCGGCGAACACCGCGAGGCTCCCTCGCAGGTAGGGCTTGCCGGCGAGAGCGTCGCGTACCTGGTCGGAATAGCTGACCGCGACCGTGTCGTAGGAGGTCCGGGTGTCAGTCAACCAGCCTTGATCGCTCATCCCGCACAGCGTAGTGATGCGACCGGTTGACCGTAGCCCGAGACGGCAGGCCCTCCGAGTTGCGTGTCAGACTCAGGCGCGTGGTGACGGAGGCGCGGTCGCGGGAAGTCCGATCGGTGGTCGACGTCGTGAGCGCATGGGCGGCCGAGCACGAGGATGTCCGCGGGGTGCTGGTCGTGGGCTCCTGGGCTCGCGGGGCACCACGGATGGATTCGGACGTCGACATCGTCGTCCTCACCGACAACGAGCGCTACGCGGAGGCGGGCGTCTGGACGGGCCTGCTCGGTGGTGAGGTCGTCCGGCTGGCGGACTGGGGGCCGCTCAGGGAAGTCCGCGTGCGCCGTCCGTCCGGCCTTGAGGTCGAGATGGGTGCCGTACCCATCAGCTGGGCAGACACCGGCCCGGTCGACTCAGGAACCCGCCGGGTCGTGAGCGACGGACACCGCATCGTGCATGATCCGGCAGGTCTGCTCAACCGGTTGTCGGCAGCGTGCGAGCATCAGTGAGCGTGCGGCCATGACTGGGTCCGGACTGCGAGTGACGTTGGCGGTGGTGCCTACACTCGCGCCATGACCCAGCCCCAGCTCTCCTGCCCGCTCTGTCGAGGCACGGAGTTCCAGCAGGAGACCGCCCGACAGGACAGCCGGTGGGGCTTCACCAGCCACCGCATGACCTTGATGATCTGCCGTCGTTGTCGGTACGTCCTGCACTTCTACGACCGCCACAGCATCTTCGACTTCGACTAGCCCTACCGCTTCATCTCGAAGCCACCTAGGGAGTTGTGTCGGTCCGGGCAGGCAACCGCCGGGCCAGTTCTCGGCGCAGGGTGTAGCGGCCGGGACTCATCCATTGGAGCGAACCACCATGCCCGGGCGATGTCGGACAGGTCTATCTCCAAAGGGCCACGACTGCTCCGACGAGGCGTCGGCGGGGCGAGCGCCGGAACTCGACCGCGGGCGACGCATGGACGTTGCTCATTGCGATCAGCTGCCCGGGGGTTCGCACCTGCAAACGAGACGGTTTTGACCCGCCCAATCGCCGGCTTCTAGTACGAGGGAGGAGTGGCTTCCACGGTCCCCCGCAGCCGTTTCCGTACGGCCGACAGTGCCCCCGGTGCGACGCCGGCTTCCGTCAGGTACGACGCCGCACCGCCGTAGTGCCTGTCGAGGTGGGTCAGCGTGTTGAGCATCGTCCGAGGGGAGCAGGCGTCGGTGCGCGCGTAGTCCTCGGCGATGGTGGCGGTGCCGACACCGGCGACGGTCAACAGGAGTGCCACGAGGACCCCGGTCCGATCCTTACCGGCGTGGCAGTGCACGACGACACCGCCTGGTGGGGCGTCGGCGACGGCCCGGAACGCCGCGCCGATTCGCTGCCGGTTGTGGTCGAGCATCGGGCCGTAGGTGTCCGGTGGTGGCACGTAGTCCAGGACGTCGTTGAGCATCGGCACGTGCCGGTAGAAGGCGTCGTCGACGAACGGGCTAGGGTGCGTCTCGCATTCCCATCGCCAGCGCAGGTCGAGGACGCAGCCGATCCCATCGGCCCGAACCGCCTGAATCGCCGCCGCCGTTAAATGATCATGCTTGTCCGACCGCACCAGGACCCCCGGCCGGATTCGTTGGCCATCCACTGTGGGGAGACCGCCGAGGTCACGAACGTTTCGGCAGCCGGACCAGTCGATGCTCATGCCCGGTTCCTCCTGTCAAGCTGCGTGCCGATGCTCAGTCGAGGGACAGCGGCTTCGGCGGGACGAGGACCTGGTCGACGCCGGGCATCCGGCACAGTTGCTCGTCCACCTTCTGGTCGGTGGCCTGGTAGGCCAACTCGCGGTCGGTGATGGTCAGGACCAGGGCCTCCGGCAGATCCTCGGGCTTGGCGGAGGCCATGACCTGCGGGTGGACATCCTTGAGGAGTTCCTTGGTTCTCTCGTAACCCTCCTGCCTGGACCGGAAGGTGACCTCTCCCGCACCGGGTATCGCCAGGAGCCGGGCCTCGATGGCCTGCTTCTCGGCATCGGTGGTGCCGTCGGTGAGGAACACGTCGATCTCAAGCTTCACGGGCGGGACCGGCGCGATCCTGAGCTCCTCGGACACGCACTCGCTCATCGACTTCTGGCTCGGCTTGCCACGAAAGATGACCGAGTCGACGCCCGGCAACTGTCGGAGGTCGGCCCGCAGCGGCCCGCGATAGGTGCGTTCGAAGGCAGTCCGGTTCGGAAGCTTGAACTCGAAAGACTCCGGAAGCTGGTCGGGTTTCACCGACTCCACCAGCTCCGGCTTGTCCTTGAACATCGTCTTCATCTTCTCGTACGCCGCCGCGTGGTCGACGAAGCGAAAGTCGGTGACGTCGGAGACGCTGCGCAACCGGTCCTCGACGGCTCTGGTCTGCGGCTCGGTGGCCTCCGCGGTGAGGAAGACGGCGACAGTCAGGTTCTCGGGCCGGTCCTCGGGGCGAGTTTCCTCAGCAGTGCAGGCGGTGAGGTGCGTGGCCACCAACAGGGCTGCCGAGGCTATAGCCGGTCTACGCACGCCGGGCAGACTAGCGAAGAATGCGCGCGTCGTGGGTCCGCCTTCTCCTCTATCGCCGCGACGAAATCGTGCTTGGCGGCGGTATAGGCCGCAGGGTCGGCAGCGTGTGTGGCGGCCAGCCCCCGTTTCAGGTCGACGTAGGCGGCGGCGTCCTCGGGGTACCGGCGAAGATGATCGCGGAAGGCGATCATCCGATGCCAGTAGCGGCTGCCGCGCGTGGTGAGGTGCAGGTGGTGGGTCCGCAACTGGCTGATGTCTTCGGGGCCCTTGCGGAAGACACGACGGTCCGGGTCGTCCGCCTCTGACTCGGGCGTGTAGACGTATCCAACGCTGCCGAGCCGCTGCACGAGCGACGGGAATCGGCCGTAGTCGGCGACTGCGGCGATGATGTCGATGACCGGCTTCGCCGCCATGCCGGGAACGGACGTGCTGCCGATGTGTTCGATCGCGACAAGGTCGGGCGCGAGGGCGTCCGTGAGCAGCTTCGCATCGTCCGCGTACAGCGCGGGCCAGCCCGGGTCGTAGTCGTGAAGTCGAACCGGTGCAGCCCGGTACCACGGCGTGCTGGGTGATGGCGGTGTCTGGCGCATGCGGGCTTCCTACCGCAGAGGCCCAACATCAGAGACCACGGCGGTGCCGCAAGTCGAAGTCGGCACTCTGGCCTCCTCGGATGAGCCGGTCAGGCCGGAGGACGAATGAGCTCGACCTCGTCTGCCGCCAGGACTTCGACGGCGCCGTCGCGGTTGCGGACCTCCAACACCGGTACGCCCTCGTCGAGTTGCAGCGATCGGCGCTCCTTCCCGCTGGGCATCCGGGCCACCACCGACGCGCCCGGGGCCAGCTCGACCTTTCTTCGCGGCGGCGTCTCTCGCACTCGTGTGCCCAAGGGGCGGCTGGTGGTGACGAGTCCTTCCGAGCGCAGCAGTGCGATCGCCATACGAACCGCGTCCCGGCCGATGCCGTGCTCCTGGCTGAGAGACATCTCACTGCCGACGCTCGCACCGGGCAGCAGCTGCCCAGACTCGATTCGCTCCCGAATTAGGTCGGCGAGCTGCACGTAGACCGGGGTGTGCGAGTACGGATCGACGGTCATGGCTCAAGCCTTGTGGCCCTGTGGCAACCAGTGATGGTGGCCTTGTGGGAACATTGCCTCCTTGCTAAGGTCGTCCGCAGCGGAACGTGCTCGCTGAGTAACGGTGAGAGTTCACTCGGACGGGTTCGCGCCTTGCTGAGCTGCCCTGCTGCCGTACCGCTGATCGAAGCTGCGGTGGCAGGGCGGGGTGGTCGGCCCGCGTGGCGGGCGGGTGTGGCCGCCCCTTCCATTTCCAGTGCGCAGAGAGGTGGCGACGATGCGTGCCTTCTTCCGGAGGTCGGGCCGAGACGAGGGGACGCCGCGGGGACCCGCGACCTGTTACCGCTCCTCGACGTACGTGCCGCTGGCGCCCTGGCAGGTGCGGGAGCGACGGTTCCGGCCGACCGGTATCGGCCGGCGCGGTCTCGACCCGGCCGACGTGCAGGAGTTTCTCGACCGGGTGGCCGACGACCTGTCCGCGGTCCACCGGGCGCTCGGGGAGAGCCGGCAGGAGGCGGCGCGGATCAAGGATGCGCTGCGCCGCTGGCAGTCCGAGCAGGCCCAGCGGACGGTCGCCGGACGGTACCGCTGATGGCCGACCGGGAGCGCTTCGTCATCCACCTGCCGGTGCGTGCCGGCGACCTGGGCGGCGCGGTGCGTCTCGCCCGGGTGGTGGCCCGCTGGGCGAGCCTGCTGTCCCCGGCCGACCCGGGGGAGACCACCGTCTCGGCCGAGGACGAGCAGGGCGTACGGCATCGGGTCTTCTGCGACCTGTTGCTGCCCGGCGGGCGGCGCTGCCTCCTCCGGGCCGATCACGACGGGCCGTGCGCCCGCCGGCTGACCCGCTGAAACCGTCGGCACCCAACCGCCAGTGCGGGGACCCGGAACGTCTCATCCGCTGACCCAGGCACGGAATCCGTCCCGCCAGCTCGCGTACCGCGGCTCCCAGCCGAGCTCTTTCCGTGCCTTGTCGTTCGAGCATCCGCGCCCCTGGGTCATCTGGGCCACCACGAACTCGCCGGCGAGCAGCCGCCCGAGCCAGGCGGGCATGCGCAGCGGCGGCTTCGCGCCCGCCACCTTGGCCAGGTACGGTAGCCACTCCGCGACCGGCGCCGGGTCGCTGTCCACGACGTTGTAGACGCCGGGCGCGCCGCGCTCGATCGCCGCGAGCGTCGCCGCCGCGGCGTCGGTGATCTCGATGAACGACCAGATCCCGGTCCCGCCGCCGATCACCGGCATCTGCCGCTTCCGCACGCCGTCGACCAGTTGATCCGACGAACCCGGCCCGTAGAAGGTGCCGTAGCGCAGCACGATTCCCTCCGGTGCCGTGAGGGGCACGGTCCTGTCCACATGCTTGATCGCCGCCACCGTCCGCGCTGACGACGGAATGGGGCGCGAGTCGACCGGATCGTCTTCGGTCTTCACCGGACCGCCGGAACGCTCGTACACGAAGTTGTGGCCCTGCGCGACGACCCGGCGGGTGCCGGCCTGCGCCGCTGCCGCCAGCAGGTTGTCGGTGCCCCGGGTCCGCAGCTCGTTGGTGGCGGCGAACACCTGGTCGACCTTGCGGAGGCTCCGCATGGCCGCGAGCGCGGTCATCTGGTGCACGATCACCTCCGGTGCGGCGGTCAGCACCGCGGCGATCACCGCCTCCCGATCCAGCCCGTCCACGACCACCGGCTCCGCGCCCGCCTCGCGCAACCGCGCGACCTTGCCGGGCGTCCTCGTGGTGGCGGTGACCTGGTGACCCGCCGCGATCAGCACAGGGACGAGGTGCCGTCCCAGTGCCCCGGTCGCTCCCGTGACGAAGACTCGCATGTGTCTTTCCCTCCGCGTGGTGCTTTCCCTTGAAGACAACGCACCACCCGGAGCTGTGACATTCTTCAGCCTCGGCCTCAGTAGAAAGGGGTAAAACATGGTGCAGCGGCATCCCGCGCTCGCCCGGCTCGACGTGCTCGTCGGCCGGTGGACCGTCCAGCCCCAGGTCGAGGGCCTCGGTGCCGGGTGGACGGACTTCGCCTGGGTCGAGGGCGGCCAGTTCCTCCGCCAGTTCACCGACGCCGACCCGCTGCCGGAAACGGCGCCGCAGGCGTGGCGGGAGAACGCGCCGTTCCCCACCACCCAACTGTTCGGCCTCGACGACGCCGGCGAGGAGTTCACCGTGCTGTACGCCGACGCGCGAAGCGTGCACCGGGTCTACCGGATGACCTTCGCAGACGGCCACTGGCGCATCTGGCGGGAGGCTCCCGGCTTCCACCAACGGTTCACCGGCATGCTGAACGCCGAGGGGGACACCATCGACGGCCGGTGGGAGAGATCCGAGGGCGGTGTCGACTGGACGCTCGACTTCGGGCTCACGTACCGGCGCTGACGGTCAGGCGTCGCGGAGGGCGTCGTCGACGCCGGTCTCATGCGGGCCGAGGTGCACAGGGTCGCGGCGGGACAGCAGATCCACGGCCGCCTTCACGCAGGCCCCGTACTCGCGGGCGGAGCTGATCCGCCACCGCTGGGCGTACCGCTTGGCGGTGTCGTCGCCCACGCCGTTGGCGTCGATGCCCAGGTGCCGGCAGAGGGAAACCGCCCGGGGCAGGTGGAAGGACTGGGTCACCACCGTCGCCCGGTCCACCCCGAAGATCCGCCTGGCTCGCGCGCACGAGTCGTACGTGTCGAAGCCGGCGTAGTCCATCACCACCTTGTCCGCCGGCACGCCCCGATCAAGCAACCAGCGCCGCATCGCCTCCGGCTCGTTGTAGCCCAGGTGCATGTTGTCGCCGGACACCAGGATCGCGCGGACCTTGCCGGCGGTGAACAGTCGCCGGGCGATCTCCAGCCGGGCGGTGAGGAACGGCGACGGCGTGCCGTCCGCGGCCACTCTGGTGCCCAGCACCAGGGCGACCGGGGCCGCCGGTACGCCGGCCTCGGTGAAGACGTGGCCGTCGGCGCCGCTGCGGATCCACGCCACGCTGGCCCCGGTGGCGCCGGCCGCCATCACCGCGGCGACCGCGACGGCGAGCAACGTGCGGCGCGCCATCCGATGCCGGCACCAGCGTCTGACCACCGCGAATCGTCCGCGCACGGGGACGAGTATCGCAGGCGGCGTCACTCGCTCCATCCCGCGCGGACGTACCGCCCCGGACGGCGGTCAGGCCGCCGGGCGGGCGATCATGATCAGTTCGCCGTCGTCGCTCGCGCCGACCGGCTCACCGGCCCAGCCGCCGCACACCCGCTCGACGGTGAAGCCGGCGGTGGTGAGGGACGCCCGCAGCTCCGCTTCGGTACGGAACCGCAGTGTGCCGGGGCTGCACACCTCCTCGCCGTCCGGGAAGCGGTAGTGGTGGAGGAACTTGACCAGGCCGTCCCGTACCTGGGTCAGCTCGGTCCAGGCGTCCACCGCCGTGCCGTCGGCCAGGGCCAGTCGTCGCCGGGACTCGTCAGGGTTCCAGCGCTCCCAGCGGCGGGCCGCCGGATCCCGTGAGTCGAACGCCAGCCGGCCGCCGGGCACCAGTGCCCGGCGCAGGTCGGCGAGGGTACGGGCCCACTCGTCGTCGGCGCAGATTTCCTGCGCGACGTGGCTGGTCAGTACCGCGATGTCGAAGGCCCGGTCGGGCAGGACGCGGGACGTTCCCTCCAGCCACGTGACCCGGTCGCCGCCCGGCTTAGCCCTGGCCGCGTCGAGAGAGGCCTGCGCCGGGTCCACACCGGTCACCCGGTGTCCGGCAGCGGCCAGGGCCAGGGTGAGCCGCCCCGTCCCGCAGCCCAGGTCCAGCACCCGGGCGCGCGGGATCTCGTTGACCACCGAGAGGAAGAAGTCGTCGTCGCGGCCCCACGGGCACTCCGCGTCGTAGACGGTCGCCAGTCGTCGGTCCAGGAACTCCCCGCGTCGCATCGCCGGATGCTAACCGCCGGAGCGGCACGGCGAGGGCCCCGCCGACGTGGTCGACGGGGCCCTCGAGGTGACCGTGGGTCAGTGGGTGCGCGGGTCGTCGTCGCGGGTGCGGCTGCCGGCCTTGGCCAGGCCCCGGCTGACCAGGTAACCGATGGTCAGCAGGGTGATGTACCACCAGGCCTTGTCGGCGGCGAAGTAGTCCCCGCCGTTGTTGCCGGCGCCGTCGCCGACGGCGTTCGAGGCGATCAGCACGCCGATCACGGAGAGCAGGTAGACGGCCAGCTCGGTGGTCTTCCACGCCGGCTTGGTCTCCTCGCCGTGCCGGTGCAGGTGCCGGACATCCCGGTCGGTGTGCACGTGGTCGAGGTCGTCGGTCGCGCGGGTCGTGCTCGCGGTGGTAGGCGTCGTCATATCAGCTCCTGAGGAGTACGTATTAGGGTGTTAAGTCCTGCGTTGGGGCACTACGTGCCTCTCGCGCAGTTCTGGTACCCGTGCGTACTTCACCGGAAACAAGAACGTTTCCAGTTTCCTCTCAGGAAGCTGTGCGGCTCAGGAGCCGGTGACCGCGCGAACCGCGTCCTCGATGCGGGCGGCCAGCAGGACCTCGCCCTCGGTCAACGGCTCGCCGTCGCCGTGCCCGACCTGAATCTGCGTCCGGTCGGCCCGCCGGCTGATCCGCGGGCGGAGGCGCAGCGCGTCCGCGACCACCTTGACCCGCTCGGTCAGGGCCGCATGCTGGGTGTCGTCGAGAACGAGGGTCCGTCGGATCTGTTCGCCCTCCCGGGTCCACCCGGACAGCAGGGTGAGCGCGTCACTGAGGTAGTCGTGCTTCGCCCGGCCGTTGAACAGCACGCGCATCACCGAACCTCCCAGGCGTCGTTGCCGGCTTGTGGCCAAATCGTCGCCATCCCGTGTCCTCGTGGACGCCCTCTAGTCTGTCGACTCGCGAAGGGTGTGTCCACGCCCACACTTCCCGGTTCTCCTGGCCTGACGGCCGACCGCGGTACCCAAACCGCCGATTGATCTGGCACGCTGAACGCCCGTGCGGACCGAACGGGTAAGTGGCAGCGGGCAGGCCGACCGGCGTGAGCCGAAGGTGGTCGTCGGGGCGGCAATCATCGCGGACGGGCGGGTCCTCGCCTGTGCCCGCTCCGCACCGCCCGAGGTGGCCGGGCGGTGGGAGTTCCCCGGGGGCAAGGTCGAGCCGGGGGAGAGCGAAACCGCCGCGCTGATCCGCGAGTGCGCCGAGGAGCTCGCCGTACGGGTGGAGATCGGCGAGCGGGTCGGCCGGGACGTGCGGATGGCGCACGGGCGCTCGGTCCTCAAGGTGTACGCCGCCCGCCTCCTCCACGGCGACCAGCCGAAGCCCCTGGAGCACTCGGAGCTGCGCTGGCTCTCCGCCACCGAACTCGACACCGTCACCTGGCTCCCCGCCGACGCCCCCATCGTGGCCGCCCTCCGTCCCCTCCTCAGCAACGCCTGAGCACGGGAAGCGGACACGGGGTCGAAAACGGGGCGGGGGCCGGCGGCAGATGCCGCGGCCCCCGTCGTCGTCGCTGTCGTGCTCAGTGCCGCGGCTCGTCCTGCTGCGGGTGAGCGAAGTTGAGGTGCTGCGGCGGCAGCGGGAAGGTCACGTCATCGCCGAACGGCGACGGCGCGGCGGCCCGGTCGAAGGTCAGCTCCGTCAGCGGCAGCTTGCCGTTGGCGTCGGTCGCTGGGACGGTCGGGTGCGGCACCTCGCGGTGCCAGTTCACACCCTGCTGCGCCTCCGTCTCGTGGCGCGGGTCGTGCGAACCGCCCGCGTGCGAATGCACGCCCCCGTGGGGGGCACTGGAGTGCACCGCGCCGCCGTGCTGCGCGCTGGTCACGTAGGTCTGAGGCACCTGACCCCTCCGGAAGATCTTGCTACCAAGCCACACGAGGGGATCGTACCTGCGGTCGACGACCCGCTCCTTCATGGGGATGATCCCGTTGTCGGTGATCTTGATGTGCTCGGGGCAGACCTCGGTGCAGCACTTGGTGATGTTGCAGTAGCCGAGCCCCATCTCGGCCTGCGCGTACTCCTTGCGGTCGGCCTTCGCGTCGAGCGGGTGCATGTCCAGCTCGGCGGCCCGGATGAAGAACCGGGGGCCGGAGAACGCCTCCTTGTTCTCCTCGTGGTCGCGGATCACGTGGCACACGTTCTGGCCGAGGAAGCACTCGATGCACTTGCGGAACTCCTGCGAGCGCTCGACGTCCACCTGCTGCATCCGGTAGTCGCCGGGGGCGACATCGGGCGGCGGCGCGAAGGCCGGCGTCTCCCGGGCCTTCTCGTAGTTGAAGGAGACGTCCGTGACCAGGTCCCGGATCACCGGGAACGTCCGGAGCGGCGTGACGGTGACCGTCTCCGCCTCCTCGAACGTCGACATCCGGGTCATGCAGCTCAGCCGCGGCTTGCCGTTGATCTCCATCGAGCAGGAGCCGCACTTGCCCGCCTTGCAGTTCCACCGGCAGGCCAGGTCCGGCGCGTCGGTGGCCTGGAGCCGGTGGATGACGTCGAGGACCACCTCGCCCTCGTTGACCTCGACCGTGTAGTCCTGCAGGTCGCCGCCGTTCTCGTCGCCCCGCCAGATGCGGAACTGTCGCTTGGTTCCCATTACTTGCCCGCCTCCTCAGCGAGGGCGTCGAACTCGGCGAGCTCCTCGTCCGTCAGGTACTTGCCCAGCTCCGCCCGGTCGAAGAGATTGATCAGCTCCGGACGCATCTTCGGCAGCGGCTTGTGCTCCAGGCGGACGCTGTCGCCGTCCAGCGAGCACACCAGGTTCACCCGCCGCCACTTCGGGTCCATCGCCGGGAAGTCCTCCCGGGTGTGCCCGCCCCGCGACTCCTGCCGCTCCAGTGCCGCCTTCGCGGTGCACTCCGACACCACCAGCATGTTGCGCAGATCCAGCGCCAGGTGCCAGCCCGGGTTGTAACGCCGGCCGCCGGCCGCGCTCACCTTGGCCACCCGCTCGCGCAGCTCGGCCAGCCTGCGCAACGCGTCCGCCAGCTCGCCTTCCCGCCGGATGATGCCCACCAGATCCCCCATCACCGCCTGGAGGTCCTGCTGGAGGGTGTACGGGCTCTCCCCGGTGTCCCGCTGCAACGGCGCCAGCGCCGTCTCCACCGCGCCCTCCACCGCCGTCACCGGGATCCTCGGCCGCGACGTGAGCTGGTCGGCGTACGTGGCGGCGTGGCCGCCCGCCCGCTTGCCGAAGACCAGCAGGTCGGACAGCGAGTTGCCGCCGAGCCGGTTGGAGCCGTGCATGCCGCCGGAGACCTCACCGGCGGCGAACAGCCCCCGCACGATGCCGGCCGCGGCGCCGGTGTCCGGGTCCACCTCGACGCCACCCATCACGTAGTGACAGGTCGGGCCGACCTCCATCGGCTCCTTGGTGATGTCGACGTCGGCCAGCTCCTTGAACTGGTGGTACATCGACGGCAGGCGGCGGCGGATCTCCTCCGCCGGCAGCCGGGACGCGATGTCCAGGTAGACGCCGCCGGCCGGCGTACCGTGACCGGCCTTGACCTCGCTGTTGATCGCGCGCGCGACCTCGTCGCGGGGTAGCAGCTCGGGCGGACGCCGGTTGTTGTCCGGGTCCTTGTACCAGCGGTCCGCCTCGGCCTCGTTGTCCGCGTACTGCTTGCGGAAGACGTCCGGGACGTAGTCGAACATGAACCGCTTGCCGTCGGAGTTCTTGAGCACGCCGCCGTCGCCGCGCACCGACTCGGTGACCAGGATGCCCTTCACCGAGGGCGGCCAGACCATGCCGGTCGGGTGGAACTGGAGGAACTCCATGTTGATCAGGGTCGCCCCGGCGCGCAGCGCCAGCGCGTGCCCGTCACCGGTGTACTCCCACGAGTTCGAGGTGACCTTGTAGGACCGTCCGACGCCGCCCGTCGCCAGGACCACGGCCGGGGCCTCGAAGAGGACGAACTCGCCGGACTCCCGGTAGTAGCCGAAGGCGCCGGCGACCCGGTCGCCGTCGAGCAGCAGCTCGGTGATCGTGGTCTCCGCGAAGACCTTGATCCGGGCCTCGTAGTCGCCGTGGTCGCGCTTGTCCTCCTGCTGGAGGGAGACGATCTTCTGCTGGAGGGTGCGGATCAGCTCCAGGCCGGTCCGGTCGCCCACGTGCGCCAGGCGCGGGTACTCGTGCCCACCGAAGTTGCGCTGCGAGATCTTCCCGTCCTTGGTGCGGTCGAAGAGCGCGCCGTACGTCTCCAACTCCCAGATCCGCTGCGGCGACTCCTTCGCGTGCAGCTCGGCCATCCGGAAGTTGTTGAGGAACTTGCCGCCGCGCATCGTGTCGCGGAAGTGCACCTGCCAGCTGTCCCGGCTGTTCACGTTCCCCATCGCGGCGGCCGCGCCGCCCTCGGCCATCACCGTGTGCGCCTTGCCGAACAGCGACTTGGAGATGATCGCGGTCTTCTTGCCGGCCAGTCGGGCCTCGATCGCCGCCCGCAGGCCGGCGCCACCGGCCCCGATCACGACGACGTCGTAGTGGTGTCGTTCGATTCGAGTCTCAGTCATGTCCAGGGCCTCTAGTTGATGAACCGCAGGTCGTTGAACCACCCGGCCGCCACGGCCATGACGTAGAAGTCCGTCAACGCCAGGGTGCCGAGGGTGATCCAGGCGAGCTGCATGTGCCGCACGTTGAGCATGGAGACGAACGTCCAGGCCCGGTAGCGCATCGGGTGCTTGGAGAAGTGCTTGAGCCGGCCGCCGATGATGTGCCGGCAGGAGTGGCAGGAGATGGTGTACGCCCAGAGCATCACCACGTTGGCCAGCAGGACCAGGTTGCCCAGCCCGAAGCCGAAGCCCTTCGGCGAGTGGAAGGCGTAGATCGCGTCCCAGGTGTTGATCAGCGAGATGATGAACGCGGCGTAGAAGAAGTAGCGGTGCAGGTTCTGGCCGAGCAGCGGGACGCGCGTCTCACCGCTGTAGGACTTGTGCCCGTCCGGGACCGCGCAGGCCGGCGGCGAGAGCCAGTACGACCGGTAGTAGGCCTTCCGGTAGTAGTAGCAGGTCAGCCGGAAGAGCAGCAGGAACGGCAGGGTCAACGCCGCGTCCGGGATGATCCACCAGCCGGGCAGGAAGCTGCCGAAGTGCGAGGAGCCCTCGGTGCACCGCTCCGTCACACACGGGGAGTAGAACGGGGTCAGGTAGTGGTACGCGTCGACCCAGTACCACTTGTGCATGAACACCCGGACCGTCGCGTACGCCACCCAGGCGGTGAGGCCGACGACGGTGATCAGCGGGGCGAACCACCAACGGTCGGTCCGCAACGTCTTCGCCGCGATGGCGGCACGTCTACGCCCGCCTCCTCCTGGCTGCACGGCCGGCGTCGGAGGTGACTTCAATGTCATTTCCTCTGTCTCCCTCACGGGGCCCTCACGGGCGGCGGATCACGTTCCTCGGTCAGCGGACCGGCCAGACCGTGTCCACTGCACGTCTTGCACACGCAGGCGGCCGCGCAGGCATACCGGCGCAGCTAAGTGACACACGTTACGCCGATCTTCGCGGCCCGGCCGCGCAACGCAGTGTCCCGTGTGTCCCGCAGCTTGGAAAGACCCCGGGCATGTTCGATGTCCGCCCGTTGTAAAGATCGTCTCCGCTCGACCCGCCGGAACACCGCCCCGCCCGGCCACCCTGTCGGCAACGCGCCTGGTCACCCGGAGGCGCCTCCGGTGAAGTTCCAGGCGGCCAGCCGCAGCGGCGGAGCCTCCCACCAGACGCCGTCCACCCGGTCCGGCATGCGTACCGCCTGTCGTCCCACGCCCAGCACCGCGCCGGGCCCCAGCGCCCGCGGGTACGACTCGGTGAACCGGAAGTCGCGGACGGGCCGGGTCGGCACCCCGTCCTCCACCAGCCACACCCCGTTGCGGGTCAGTCCCGTGATGACCAGGCGTTTCGGGTCCAGCACCCGGGTGTACCAGAAGTCGCTGACCAGCAAGCCGCGCTCCACCCCGGCGACCAGCGCGGCGGTGTCCGGATCGGCCACCGCGCCCCCCGCGACCGTGTCGCCGCCCCGGCCGATCGGGGAAGCCTCCCC
>JBARAE010000140.1:0-6155 GCA_049791715.1 Micromonospora sp. | reverse complement strand
CGCGTCGCGCCGCCGGTGGCCGGGCCGGCCGACGTGGCCGGTTCCGTGACCGCGACGGCCGCCGCCGTGGTGCCGAGCGCCGCTTCGGCCGATCCGGCGGCTGACGACCCGGTTCCCGGATCGCCTGGCTGGGCGCCGCGCGCTGCCGGCTCCGGTCCAGTCTCGGCCGAGGGGTTGTCGTCGAGCGGCGACGGGTGCCCGGTCGGCAGGTCGTCCGGGTCGCCGGTGCGCTGCCGAGGAATGCTCACCCCAGCCCCGGCTGCGGCGACCCGTCGGTCGGCCCGCTGGGCCAGCGCCGCCATCAGCACCGAGCCGGCCAACCCGGTGATCACCGCGTACGGGGCGATGAGGTGGGCCGACACCTGCTCGGGGGCGATCGCCGCCAGCCTCGGCACGGCCAGCAGGTACGCCATCGCGACGAGCAGCGGTCCGGCCGCCCCGGACGCCGCCGCACCGACCCGCCGCTCCGGCAGCCGCGCGGTACGCCGGGCGGCCAGCGCGCCGATCACCAGCGCGGAACCCGTCGCGAGCAGCGCTCCCGGCCAGTAGAAGTAGTCCCGGATCCAGAACCGGTCGCTGTTTGCGCTGATCTGCCAGATGCCGAGCTGCGCGCTGGTAAGGCCGCGCCCGGAGAGCACCCCGTCGACGACGGAGACCACGGCGAGCAGCCAGAGCCAGGCCACCGTGGCGATGAGGTTGGTGGCGGCCGCCCGCGAGTGCAGCGCCCAGGTAGCGGTGAGCGCCCCGATCAGCAGGCCCACCGCGGCGTAGCCGGCGGCGACGTTCTCCGGCGCGACGGTGTCGGGCACGGTGGCCGCCCGGGCGGGCACGGCGACCAGCAGCACGGTGATCAGCGCACCGACGACCGCGGCGAGCGCCAGCGTGATCCTCCGCGCCGTCCCGCCGGGCTCGTCGTCGACGCCCCGCTCGTGCAGCCGCTGCGCGCAGACGGCACCTGCCACGACGGACGTGGCGGAGATCCAGGTGGCCCACGCGAGACTCGCCACCCACGCCGTGTGGACCGCGCCGGCCTCGGGCGGCGTCCAGTTGATGATGCCGAGCCCGTAGCCGAAGCCCAGTTGGGCCGCACCCGTACCGGCAGCCACGCCGATGGCGGTGGCGATCGATGCTCCCCAGCCTCGTCTGGCCATGCCGGGGAGCGTAACGTCCCGGGATCGGCGCGGCGAGTCGTGGCGGGTACGCCGGGAGCCGACCGCGACTGCGGGCTTGGCAGGGCGGGCTACGGTCGCCGGGGATGAGGCGGTGGACGCGATGACGGACGGATACCCCGAACGGGCAACGGCACCTGGGACGCCGGACGGCGCCGGGCCGGGCCGGACCCGGCTGCTGCTCGGCGGCGGCCTGGCGGTGGTGCTGCTGGCCGTGATCGGGGCGAGCAGCGGCTGGCTCCTGGCCGGGCGGGATTCCGCCCCACCCGGACGACCGATCGCTGCGGTCACCACCCCACCCGCCGCGACCGACGACGCCCCGTCCCCGACCGGGTCCTCCCGCACCACGCCCCCGGTGACCGCGACGACCGGACGGACCACCGCAGCCGGGCTGACCGTGCCGGCGCTGGTCGGCACGGATTTCGTCGCCGCCCGGGCCGAACTGCGGGAGCGGAAGCTCGGCTGGCGGTTGGTCTTCGGCGACGGCAGCGGCCGGACGGTGGCGCGGACTCACCCGGAGGCCGGTACGCCGGTCCGGCGGGGCGTGACGGTCACCCTCTGGGTCGCCGGTTCACCGCCCCCCGTGGCGGTCCCGGACCTGGCCGGCGAGGACTGCGACGACGCGGCGGACGACCTCGTCGAGGCGGGCCTGTATCCCCGCTACCGCACCGGCCGGACCGGCACGGTCGCCGCGCAGGACCCGACGGCCGGCTCTCCGGCCCGGTGGAACGACGTGGTCGCCCTCTCCTGCGGGACCGAACCCTCTCCGACGATCCCGTCGCCCACGCCGTGATCGGCGGCTCGCCGCGTTGATCGGTGCCGATGGCGACGCGGACGGCTAGGTTGGACGGTCGAGGGCCAGGGCGCCCGCCCGGTGGGGAAAGGGACGTGCGATGAGCGACGAGCGTCAGGAGCCACCGGCCGGGTCCAACGCCGACGCCACCCGGCCGCTGCCGCCGACCGGCGGCCCGGGCGACGCCACCCGCCCGACGCCTCGTCCCGACGAGACAGGGCTCGGCGACACTGCCCGCCAGCAGCCGGTCAACCCGACGGCGCCGCTGCCGCCCACCCCGCCGGCCTGGTCCGGGCGGGCCGAGGTGCCGCCGCCCCGACCGGTCGGCTACCGGGAGCAGACCACCGAGTGGTACACCGAGGAGCAGGCCAACCGCCGCTGGTGGATGCCGATCCTGCTGGGCGTCCTCGCGCTGCTGCTGATCGCGCTGATCGGAGTGGGCGTCTGGCTGGCGTTACGGGCGGCGGACCGGGGGCCCGAGCCGTCCCCGTCGCTCTCGCTCCCGGCGACGACCGCCCCGGCGACCAGCGCCGCGCCCACCTCGGCGTCACCGAGCACCGAACCGCCGACCACCCCGCCCACCACCGCCGCCGGCGTGCCGATGCCCCCGCTGGTCGGGCTGCCGGAGGCGACCGCCCGGGTGATCCTCGACCGGCTGGGCGTGGACTACCGGGTGGAGACCCGGCCGTCGGACCGGCCGGCCGGCACCGTCATCGAGACGGACCCGGGCGTCGGTGAGCTGGTCCCGGAAGGGCAGCAGGTCACCGTCGTGGTCGCCGCGGCCGCCGCGCCGACGACCGGCGCCGGTACTCCCACCCCCAGCCCTTCGACCACCGGGACCCCCTGACCTCACCACATGCGGCGTCTCGTGCCGACCAGGCCGAGCCCGGCCAGCGAGATGGCCAGGCCCAGCAGCCCCGAATAGAACAGTGAGCGGCTGACGTCGTCGTCGGTCCGTACGCCGTTGGTGCCGCTCGGCGCATCGGCCAGCGCGTCCTCCCCGGCACCGGCGCCGCCCTCGTCGGCGTTGGGGGCGGTATCCGCCCCCCGGTCGACGGAGTCGGCGCGACCGGCCCAACCGGGCTCGTCCGGCTCGGTGGACGGCGTGGGGTCCTCACCGACCACGGTGATCACCGGGGCCGGGACGGGTTCGCCGAGCTGCTGCGTGGAGGAGAAGGCGGGATAGCGCACCACGACCACCAGAGCGGTCGCGGCGCCGAACAGTGCCAGGAGTCCGAAGGCGTATCCGATATGGGACCTGTGGTGCCGCCGCGCGGCGGGCATTGTGACCATGACCATCCCAGGTTCTGGGTCCGGGACGCGCGCGGGTGGAACGTGCCGGGTGGCACCACCGATTCTATGGCGGGTGCGGGCCCGGCGACCTGGCAATCGCTGGTCAGCCCACCCGGACCGGCGTCGGCGCGACGGTACGCCGGGTGGGCACGGCGTGCGTGCGGGGCGCTGCGGTGGCCTGAAGAGGGCGCAGCCCGGCCGACTGCACGAAGATCGACCGCCGGTTGACCGCGTCCCCCGTCGCGTTCAACTCGTAGCCGTCGAGCCACACCCAGCCGTCGTAGGTCGGCCAGTCGTGCACTCGGATCACCCGGAACATGATGGGTCGAAGGAACTGGACACTCGAGGCGCGAGTCACGTGCAGTACGTCACCGGAGCGGGGAAGCACATGGGCTCCTGGGGAGGATCGGCCGGCGTCGAGCCGGCGAGAAGCTGATCGGGGGACAGGTCGGCCCGTTGCGGGATCGTGCCGCACGGACCGCGGATCAGGTGTCGGCGGTGGTCGGGCCGTACCCGCGGTGGCGCGCCGCTACCCGACCATCACCCGGCTGCTCCCGGTTATCGCTCTCGCCGCCGCAGCCTTCTGGCGTGCAGCGGCGAGGTCTTCGCCCCGGTGCAGGTTCCACACTGGCCCGAGCCGGCTCACGGCCCACCCTCCAGCCGTGACCGGAATCGCCACTCCTGGAGATCACGTGAGGACGGTGAGTGACCCGTGCCATATCGACAGAGTGCACCAGTGTCGTGCGACATGCAAGTTGCACGTCGACTTTTGCCGATGAGTATGAGGGACACCGGCCGCGACGCTTGATGCCTCCGCACCGGGACGGCACACTGGACGCCGGTTTCGCCCGTCGCGGCCGGTCGAGCACCGGCACCACAACCCCGCCGCGAACGATCGCCCGCCGTACGACGATCGCGCCCTCGGCGGGTGAGAAACCGGGCGCGAGCGACCGGAGGTAACCGGGTGAGCGCGAGGAGCTGGTCTTCCCGTCCCGCAGCCCGCGGAGCGGCGCCGTGAGTGAGCGGCGCAGCCCCACCATCCGGCGTCGACGTCTGGGGGCGGAACTCCGCCGCCAGCGGGAGGCCGCCGGCATCACCATCGAGGCGGTCGCCGAGCAACTGGAGTGCTCCGCCTCGAAGATCTCCCGCATCGAGACCGGTCACACCAGCGCCACCCCACGCGACGTGCGGGACATGCTCCGCATCTACGGGGTGGTCGGCGCCGAGAGCGACGAGTTGGTGCAGATCGCCCGCGAGGCCCGCCAGAAGGGCTGGTGGCATCCGTACAGCACGGTGCTGGTCGGGGCGTACGTGGGGCTGGAGGCGGCGGCGAGCTCGATCCGGGCGTACGAGCAGCAGGTGGTACCGGGCCTGCTGGAGACCGAGGAGTACGCGGGGGCGATGATCCGGGCCGCCCGACCCGACTTCAGCGACGACCAGGTGCACCAGCGGGTGCGTGTCCGTCTGGGCCGTCAGTCGTTGTTGACGCAGGACGACCCGGTCGATCTGTGGGTGGTGCTCGACGAGGCGGTGCTGAGCCGGCCGGTGGGCGGTGACGCAGTGATGCGTGCCCAGCTCAAGCGGCTGGTGGAGGTGGCCGAACTGCCGAACGTGACGCTTCAGGTCCTGCCCTTCGAGGTGGGCCCGCACGCCGGCATGGACGGTACCTTCACGATTCTCAGCTTCCCCGAACCGAGTGATCCCGATGTCGTGTACGCGGAGAACGCCACGGGAGGGCTCTTCCTCGAGAAGAGCGACGAACTGCAGAAGTACAGCTTCATCTTCGATCACATTCGAGCGGCGGCCATTCGCCCGGAAGAATCGATCGCATACATCGCAAAACTGGCAGAGGAGCCGTTGTGGAAATGGCGACCAAGGAGTTCCCCGTGGAGCTGACCCAGGCGACCTGGTTCAAGAGTTCCAAGAGCGGGCCGAACTGTGACAACTGCGTGGAGGTCGCGTACGTGACCGGGGCGGTCGGCGTCCGGGACTCGAAGGACAAGACCGGGCCTAACCTGGTCTTCGCCCCCGGTGACTGGCGTGCGTTCGTCACCGACGCAAGGAACGGGGCGTTCGGCCGGGCCTGATCCCGCGACCGGACCGAACAATGGTCCCGCCCGGCGACGTGCCGGGCGGGACCATTGTCATTCCGTTATCGGGGGCGTGCGGATCACCCGTCGCCAGTTCCGTCCTCGCTTCGTTGAACCGCACGGAGCGGCAACCGAACGAGGCAGGCGAGACGGATGACGACGATCGGTTCAGAGAACCTCGGCAACGGCCCGGGCAAGGCGGAACGGTTCGGCGGCAAGTACCGCGGAGCGCGCCGGGACACCGTGCTGACCGAGGTGGTCTCCGTCGACACCGACGTTGACGACCCGGACGGGACGCCGTCGGCACCGGAGCAGGCCGGCCCCCCGTTGTCCCTGCCGTCGCTGGACCCGAACCCGCTCACCGAGCCCTCGTACCCGCCGGCCGGCTGGCCGGTGGAGCCCGCCGAATCTTTGGCGGACCATCCGCTGCTGCGTGGCCTGCTGATGGAGTTGCCGCCGAGGGGGAGCGTGCCGCCGCCCGGCTGGCTGGACCGCTGGTTCGAGGCGACCCGGGCGATCCTGGAACTCCTATACGTGCAGGGGTCGGGCCGCTCGCGCTGACGCCACCTCGTCCGGCATCGCGCGTTCGCAGAGCCGGTTGTGCCGCAGCGCGTGGCGCACCCCGATCACGGTCACGCCGAGCGCGCCGACGGTGATCGCCGGTCCGGCCAGCAGGTCCACGCCGGCGGCCGAGACCAGGGCCGGGGCGAGGGCCAGGGCGGTGACCTGGAGCGGCAGCCCGATCAGCGGGTGCGCCGCGGCGGCGCGCAGCCCGTGCGGGGCGGGGGTGTCCGGCGCGGCGGCGAAGGC
>JBARAE010000139.1:0-17559 GCA_049791715.1 Micromonospora sp. | reverse complement strand
CCGCGCTCGCCGCCGGCCCGGACGCCCACCCCGACCCGGACCGCCGGTGGATCGCCTCGGTCACCGCCGGGGTGGGAATGGCGCTGCTCGGCCTGGGCGCCGGTGTGGCGACTGCCCTGGTGCTCCTCTCCCCGCCGATCCTGGTCGAGGCGGTCGCCGGGCTCGCCCTGCTCGGGGCGCTGGCCGGTGCCGTCTCCGCGGCCGTCGCCGAGCCGGACGCCCGGGAGGCCGCCGTGGTCACCTTCGTCGTCACCGCGAGTGGCGTGAGCCTGCTCGGCGTGGGCGGAGCGTTCTGGGGGCTGGTCGCCGGCTGGCTCATGCTGCTGCTGTTCCGCCGCCGTTCGATAGGGCGGTCCGCCGGCGGGGATCCGCCGCGCCGGGCGGGCCGAGCCGCCGAAGAGGCCGGGCACCCCGAAGGGGCGGTGGACCCCGAGGAAGCCACGGGTCCGGACCGGCTGGCCCCGGCGCGCTGAGCAGGGCAGCCCTTCCACTTCGACGCCGATCTCGATGAGCCGCAGCCGCACCCCGGCGCGTCACTCCTCCGCGGGCAGGTCCTCGGCGGGGACGTCGAGGCGTACCTCGTCGTCGGAGACGGCGCCGATCCGGTCGGCCAGCACGTAGACCGCCCCGGTCCGGGCCAGGTCGGTGGAGACCTTCAGGTAACCGCTGTGCAGCAGCCGGGCGGCCAGGTCGGCGGGAACCTCCGGCTCCTCGACCGCCGTCGACTCGATCAGCTCGTCCAGGCTGCTGCCCGGGTCGGCCGTCGGGGGGCCCTGGACGGTCACCGCGTTCGGGTCGCCGCGCTGGACCAGGTCCACCGTGCCGATCTCGACGCCGGTCGAGTCGATCACCCGCATGCCGGTCGTGATCCGGGAGATGACCCCTCGCTGCTGCGTGCCCCGCTGGTTCATGCAGGCGCCGTTCCCGGGCTGTGGCGGCGCTAAACGGGCGGGGTCCAGCCGCTCGGCGGGCGGGGGGACAGTTCGCGCCAGGTGTCCGGGCCCTCCAGCAGCGCCCGGACCGTCTCCTCCGCCTCCTCCGCGGTGCCGTACTCGTAGAACTGGGAGACACCCTCGGCGCCGCCGGCCCGCTGCTCCACGTGCCAGCGGTCCGCATCCACCCGGAGGAAGACGTCCCGCCGCGCCAGCCGCCCCCATTTGCCGTTCCACCAGTGCCTACGCTGTTCCATGGCGGGACTCTATCGAACATGTGTACGACATGGGACGGCCCCTGCGGGATTCCCACAGGGGCCGATGTGCATGCCGTACGTCAGCGGTTGACCGGCGGCTCGTTCCGACGGCCGAGGACCTCGTTCAGCGCGCCCCGGTGCTGACCGGGAACCGCGTGGTTCGTCGCCAGCAGGGCGTCCCGGATCTCGGTGAGCAGCTTGATCTCCTCGCTCGGCGCCTTCGGCGGCGGCTCCTCGCCGCGCCGCCGACGCTCGGCCAGCCGGTTCATCGGGTAGACGACGAGGAAGTAGAGCACCGCCGCGGTCAGGAGGAACGTGATGACGGCGTTGATGAAGGCCGCCCAGTCGAAGACCTGGTCGCCGATCCTCCATCTGCCGGCGGTGAACTCGCCTCCGCCGCCGAGGAGCTTGATCAGCGGTTCCAGGAACGACTCGGTGAACTGCGAGACCAGGCCGGTGAAGGCCGCGCCGATGACGATACCGACCGCCAGGTCGACGACGTTGCCGCGCATGATGAAGTCTTTGAAGCCCTTGAGCATCCGCACTCCCGTGCTGTCCGATTCTGCGTCGCGGACAACCTATGCCCGGGAAGGCGGTTCGAGAAAAGCACCGGCCTCGATCGCCGCCCGGGCGGGATCGGCGTCCCGGATCGCCGCGACGAGTCGGCCGTGGTCGACGTACCGCTCGGGTTCCAGCGCGCCGCCCATGGCCTGCGCGACGCTGCTGTGCAGCGCCGCCGCGACCGAGCCGTAGAGCTCGGCCAGCATGCCGTTGTGCGCCGCAGCGACCACCGCGGTGTGCAGCGCGACGTCCGCCGCGACGAACTCGTCGACCCGGCCCGAGCGCCAGGCCGCCTCGCGGGCGGCGAGCGCCTCGTCGAGCGCCGCCAGGTCCGCAGGTGTACGCCGCAGCGCCGCCAGCCGTGCCGCCTCGACCTCGAAGGCCCGGCGTACCTCGACCACCTCGGCCATCCGGTCGTCGGTGAGCCGGCGGGCCACCACCGGCGCCAGCTCGTCGGTCGACACCACGTACGTCCCGGAACCCTGGCGGCACTCCAGCACCCCCGCGTGCACGAGGGCGCGGACCGCCTCCCGGACGGTGTTCCGGCCGACCCCGAGCGCGGCGACGAGCTGCGGCTCGGTCGGGATGCGCCCGCCCACCGGCCACTCGCCGCCGAGGATGCGCGCCCTGAGCTGCTCGATCGTCTGGCGTACCCGGTGGCCGCGCGGGGGCACGGCGACGGAATCGACGGCTGGTGTCACCGGTTACAACTCCTGCCGGAATTCATCCCATGATTGTAGGTTCGAGGTCATGACCCCGCCAACCACCTGTGCCGAAGCCCCCGTCGTCGCGCCGCCGGCCCGGGTCGCCTCCCCGGCCACCGGGGGCGCGCTGGTGCTGGTCGGCATGCTCCTGGTCGCGCTGAACCTGCGGGCCGCGGTGACCAGCCTCGGCGCCCTGCTCGACGAGATCCGGGATGGGCTGGGTCTCTCCGGCGCCATGGCCGGCCTCGTCACCACCCTGCCGACCATCGCCTTCGCCGGCCTCGGCGCGCTCACCCCCTGGCTGGTCCGCCGGTACGCCCCGGCCCGGGTGCTGGTGGTGGCGATGCTCGCGCTCACCGTCGGCCAGGTGCTCCGCGTGCTCACCGACTCGGCCCTGGTCTTCGTGCTCACCAGCGCGCTGGCGCTGGCCGGCATCGCGGTGGCGAACATCCTCCTGCCGATGCTGGTCAAGCAGCACTTCTCGCACCGCACCGGGCTGGTCACCGGGGCGTACACGATGGCGCTCACCACGGGTACGACGGTGGCCGCCGCCTCGGCGGTGCCGGTGGCGCACGCCTTCGGCTCCTGGCGGGCCGGGCTCGGGGTCTGGGCCGGACTGGCCGCGGTGGCCGTACTGCCGTGGGTGCCGCTGGCGTTGCGGGCCCGCGCCGCCCGGCGGACCGCCACCCCGACGGCGGCCCCGGCGCCCCGCGTGCGGATCCGCCCCGGACGGACCCGGCTCGGCTGGGCGATGGCCACCTACTTCGGTGCCCAGTCACTCAGCGGGTACGCGATCATGGGCTGGCTGGCCCAGCTCTTCCGGGACGCCGGCTACCGGCCGGAAGCGGCCGGCCTGCTGCTCGCCGGGGTGACCGCGCTGGGCGTGCCGGTCGCGCTGGCGATGCCCACCCTGGCCGGGCGGCTGCCGACGCTGCGGCCGCTGGTGCTCGGGCTGACCGCCGCCTCCACGGCCTCCTACATCGGCCTGGCGCTGGCCCCGCACGGCCTCGCGCCGCTCTGGGTGCTGCTGCTCGCCCTCGGCCAGGGCGCGTTCCCGCTGATCCTCACCACCATCGGGCTGCGCGCCCGCACCGCGGAGGGGACGGTGGCCCTGTCCGCGTTCGCGCAGAGCACCGGGTACGTCATCGCGGCGCTCGGGCCGCTGCTGGTCGGCATCCTCTACGAGGTGACCGGAGGTTGGACCGCGCCCATCGGGTTCCTGCTGGTGGCGCTCGCCATGCAGACGACGGCGGGCATGGCGATCGCTCGTCCCCGCTACATCGAGGACGAGCGCTGAGCGGAGCGGGTCAGGAGGAGGCCGGCGTCGGGTCGCCCGCGACGGCCTGCTCGACCGTCGGGTACGTGTGCAGCACCTCGACCAGGCCGCTGACCTCCAGGATGCGGAGCACGCCACGCTGCGGGGCGGCCAGCCGCACCACGCCACCGGCTTCGTCGCAGCTGTTCTTGGCCCGGACGAACACCGACAGCCCGGTGGAGTCGCAGAACGACACGTCCGCCAGATCGAAGACCAGGCGGTTGCGCCCCTTGTCCAGCAGATCCGTGATCTGGTCCTGCAGCTGCGGTGCCGTCGCCATGTCCAGCTCGCCCGCGACCGACACGACGACCACGTCGCCGCGCTGTTCCGTGTGCACCGTCAGGGACATTCGTCGACCTCCTGTGTTCGGTGGAACGTTATCCCACTGGACGGGTGGTGCGCAGAACGGGAGCGGTTACCCGTGCCGACGATCATCCTTTGCTTCGCGACAAGTAGTGTGACCTGGTCCGGTGGTAGAGTCCGGCCGGTCCAAAGACCAGGGAGGTCACGATGGCGTTGAGCGCCGAACAGAGTGGTCGGCTCGCCCGTCTGCTGAGCGAGCACGCCGAGCGGCTGACCCGGCGCTGGACGGAGCTCATCGCCGCGTCGCTGCGCGGCCGGCTCAGCCAGGCTGAGCTGTCCCGCCAGGTGCAGGAGCTGCACCGTAGCATGATCGACGCCGGCGAGAACGGCCTCACCGACCTCGCCGCCGAGCAGGGCAGCGAGCTGCGCGCCGTACTGGCCGAGCTGTCCCGCGGCCGGGCCCGGCAGGGCTTCAGCGCCACCGAGACGGCGATCAGCGTCTTCGCGCTGAAGGACGTCCTCATCGAGGTGATGGAGCAGGACCAGGGCGACAGCGCCCTGCGCGACTACGTCGCCTTCACCAGGCTGATCGACCAGATGGGGCTCTTCACCTTCGAGAGCTACGTCCGGACCCGGGAGAGCCTCATCGCCGACCAGGCCGAGCAGCTGCTCGAACTGTCCACCCCGGTGGTCAAGATCTGGGAGGGCGTGGTCGCCGTCCCGCTGGTCGGCACCCTCGACTCGGCTCGCGCCCAGGTGGTGATGGAGCGGCTGCTCCAGACCCTGGTCGACACCGGCTCGCCGTACGCGATCATCGACATCACCGGCGTTCCGGCGGTGGACACCCAGGTCGCGCAGCACATCCTGAAGACCGTGGTGGCCGCCCGGCTGATGGGCGCCGACTGCATCATCTCCGGCATCCGGCCGCAGATCGCGCAGACCATCGTCGCGCTCGGCATCGAGTTCGGCGACATCGCCACCAAGGCCAGCCTCGCCGACGCGCTGCGCCACGTCCTGCGCCTGACCGGTCTTGAGGCCGCGCGTCGCCACTCGCGTCGGGAGGCCTGATGGAGCGGGTGCCGGTCCTCAAGATCGGCGACATCCTGCTGGTCTCCATCCAGGTCGACATGTCCGACCAGACCGCGGTCCAGCTCCAGGAGGACCTGGCCGAGCGGATCGTCATCACCGGCTGCCACGGCGTCATCATCGACATCACCGCGCTGGACATCGTCGACTCGTTCGTCGGCCGGATGCTCTCCACCATCGCGTCCATCTCCAAGGTGCTGGACGCCGAGACGGTGGTGGTCGGGATGCGTCCCGCCGTCGCCATCACCCTGGTCGAGCTGGGCCTGTCGCTCAACGGCATCCGTACCGCGCTCAACGTCGAACGCGGCATGGAGTTGATCGCAGCGGCCCGCCCCGACGAGTGGGACGAGGTCGACGGCGACGAGGATGCCGAGACGACGGCGACGACATGACCGCCGGTGTCGACCTGGGCCGCCCGCACGCGCAGGCAATCCGGAGCGACGAGGACGTGGTACGGGTTCGCCAACTGGTGCGTACGTTCGCGGTCTCGGCCCGGCTCTCGCTGGTCGACCAGACCAAGCTCGTCACCGCCGCCAGCGAGCTGGCCCGCAACACCCTGGTGTACGGCGGCGGGGGCAGCGCCGAGGTGACCGTCGTCGAGGACGAGCGGCGGCGCGGCGTGCGAATCGTCTTCGCCGACTCGGGACCGGGCATTCCCGACATCGACCTGGCGCTGACCGACGGGTACACCACGGGCGGCGGCCTCGGCCTCGGCCTGAGCGGCGCCCGCCGGCTGGTGGACGACTTCACCATCTGGACCGCTGTCGGCGAAGGCACCCGGATCACCGTCACCAAGTGGTCCCGATGAACGGGGACGTGGTCCTCGACCACGGCATCTGGTTCCGGGTGGAAAGCGGCAGCGCGGCCAGCGCGGTACGCCGGGCGGCCGAACGCCTCGGCGCCCAGCTCGAGCTGGGGGACCGCCGGGTCGCCGACCTCGCCATCGTCACCGCCGAGCTGACCAGCAACCTGGTCAAGCACGCCCAGGAGGGGATGGTTCTGCTCCGGCCGGTCCGCCGCGCCGGGCGGGCCGGGGTGGAGTTGATCGCCCTCGACTCCGGCCCCGGCATGGCGGACCTGACCGTCTCGTCGCGGGACGGCCACTCGACCACCGGCACTCTCGGCATCGGGCTCGGCGCGATCACCCGGCAGGCGACCTGGTTCGACGGCTACTCGCTGCCGCAGCGGGGGACCGTCCTCGCCGTACAGGTCTGGTCGGGTGCGGCGCCGGACCCGTCCTGGGCCGGCGCACTGACCCGACCGATGACCGGCGAGCAGGTCAGCGGGGACGGCTACGCGGTCCGGGTCGTCGAGGGGCGGCAGCAGGTGCTCGTCTGCGACGGTCTCGGCCACGGTCCGCTGGCGGCCGCCGCCAGCGAGGCCGCGGTCGGAGCGTTCCGGGACGCCCCGAACGGTTCGCCGGCCGCGTTGGTGCGGCACCTGCATCGGCTGATGTCGCACACCAGGGGCGCCGCGCTGGCCGTGGCCGAACTGGACCCGGCCGGGGGCTTGCTCCGGTACGCCGGGCTGGGCAACATCGCAGCCATGATCGTGGTGGAGGGCGGTCGGCGGCGGGGCCTGGTCTCGCTGCCCGGTATCGCGGGCCACCAGAACCCGGTGGTGCGCGAGTACGACTACCCGTTCGAGGCGGGCGCGACGCTCGTCATGCACAGCGACGGCGTGGTCGACCGTTGGGACCTGGCCGACTACCCGGGGCTGGCCCGGCGGACGCCGCTGGTGGTGGCCGCGACCCTGCTCCGGGACGCCGGGATCCGCCGCGACGACGCCTGCGTCCTGGTCGCCCGGGCGGAGCCATGACGGATCATCCCGCCTCCCCACCGCTGCTTCAGATGGCGCTCCGCGTGGAGCAGGACATCTTCCTGGTCCGGCAGCGTGGCCGGGAGGTGGCTGCCGCGGTCGGCCTGGAACACCAGGATCAGGTACGCATCGCCACCGCGCTGAGCGAGGTGGCGCGGGATCTGCTGCGCACGGCGGGCGGCGCCGACGTCACCTTCAGGGCCATCTTCGACCCGGTCGCCGTCCGCTTCGTGCTCCGGGTGGACCTCGCCCCCGTCCGCCCGCTCCCCGACGGCCGGTACGAGCCGCAGTCCGGGGCGGTGGCGCGTCTGGTGGACATGCTGGCCGTCCTGCACGACGGGGGCGATACGGTCGTGAGGATGTCCAGACGTGTTCCGGCCAACGCTCAGGCGCTGACTCCGGAGCGACTCGCCGAGCTCCGCGCCGAGCTGGGCCAGATCGCTCCGGGCAGTGCGCTGGACGAGCTCGCCTCCCAGAACGAGCAGCTGATCGCCGCGCTCGACGAGGTGCGCAGCCAGCGCGACGAGCTGGAGGTGCTCAACGAGGAGCTGCAGGAAACCAATCGCGGCGTGATGGCCCTCTACAACCAGCTCACCGAGGAGCTGGAGGAGACCAACCGCGGGGTGGTCGCCCTCTACGCCGAGCTGGACGAGAAGTCGGCCCAGCTGCGCGCGGCGAGTGAGTCGAAGAGCCGGTTCCTGGCCAACGTCAGCCACGAGCTGCGGGCCCCGGTCACCGCCGTCATCGGGCTGGCCCGGCTGCTCGGGGACTCCGCCTCCGACCCGCTCACCGCCGAGCAGGCGCGGCAGGTCGGCCTGATCCGCTCGTCCGCGTCCGACCTGCTCGGTCTGGTCAACGAGCTGCTCGACCTGGCCAAGGCGGAGTCGGGCCGGATCGAGCCGAACTGGACCGAGGTGGACCTGCGCGCGCTCTTCGGGCAGCTCCGGGGCACCGTCCGGGCGCTGGCCATCCGGCCCGAGGTGGAGCTGGTGGTGGAGGAGCCGCAGGCGCCGAGCGCCGTCCGCTCCGACGAGGTGCTGCTCGCCCAGGTGCTGCGCAACCTGCTGCACAACGCGCTGAAGTTTACCGAGCGGGGCGAGGTCCGGCTGCGGGCGGAACGACAGGGCGACCGCTGGTCGCTGTCGGTCTCCGACACCGGCGTCGGCATCCCGCCGGACCTGCAGGAGCGGGTGTTCGAGGAGTTCTACCAGGTGCCCGGGGCGACCCGGGTCGGTGGCACGGGCCTCGGCCTGCCGTACGCACGCCGGCTGGTGACGCTGCTGGGCGGCACGATGGAGCTGTCGAGCGAGCCGGGCCGGGGCAGCACCTTCACGATCAATCTTCCCGTGGGCGGAGCGTGACGGTGGAGAGCGGGCCGGCGACCGTACTGGTGGTCGACGACAGTCGCACCAAGCGGTACCTGCTGGTCAGCTGGCTCAGCCGGGCGGGCTTCGAGACCATCGAGGCGGAGAACGGCGCCGAGGCGCTGGCCCGGGTGGAGAACGAGCGAATCGACCTGGTGGTGCTGGACGTACGGCTGCCGGACGTGAGCGGTTTCGAGGTCTGCGAACGGATCAAGGCCAAGCACCCGGCCACCCCGGTCATCCACGTCTCGGCGCATGCGATCGACGTGGTGGACCGTGCGCAGGGGCTCACCCGCGGCGCTGACGCCTACCTGGCGGAGCCGATCGAGCCGGAGGAGCTGGTCGCCACCACGTACGCGGTGCTCCGCTACTACCAGGCGCGGCAGCGGGCCGAGCTGCTCGCGGAGCGGCTGGCCGCGCTGGCCGACGCGACGGTGTCGATGCACGCGGCGCCGAACTTCGTCCGGCTGCTGGAGGCGGCGGCGGCCGGAGCGGCGCGCATCTTCAAGTCCCCGGCGGTGGTGGTCGCGGAGACCTTCGACGGTGACTGCCTGGCCGGGGTGGTGGCGGGGCCGGGCGCCGGCCCGTCCGTCGTGCCGTGGTTGATCGAGGAGAGCGGGTTGCCGACCGGCGCCACGGTGCGGGTGGACGAGCCGGGTGCGTGGGGGCTGGTCGAGTGGCCGGCCGGCGACACGGTGACCGTGGCCGCCGCCCGGTTGCGCGAGGACCGCCCCCCGCTCTACGTGGTGGTGCCGACCGCGACCCAGACGGTACGGACGCCGGTGCTGGTGCAGCTCGGCCAGGCGGTCGCCTCGGCGGTGGAGGCGCAGCGGTCCTTTGACCAGGAGCACCGGATCGCAGTCACCCTCCAGCGCAGCCTGCTGCCCCGTCGGCTCCCGGAGATCGCCGGCCTCGATCTGGCCGTCCGGTACGAGCCGGCGAGCGCCCATACCGAGGTGGGTGGCGACTTCTACGAGCTGGTGATGCTCGACGGGCACCTGCTCATGGCGATCGGCGACGTGGCCGGCCACTCCCTGCACGCCGCCACGGTGATGGCCGAGCTGCGCCACGCCGTGCGGGCGTACGCGGTGGAGGGGCACCAGCCCGGGATGATCCTGGACCGGGTCAACGAGCTGATGCGTACCCTGCTGCCGAACGAGCTGGCCACCATCTGCGTGCTGCTGCTGCATCCGGGCAGCGGCCTGATCCGGCTGGCCAGTGCGGGACACCTGCCGGCGCTGGTCAGCGTGGACGGCCGGGTCGAGTTCATCCAGCAGTCGGCCCCGCTGCTCGGGGTCCGGGCGCCCCGCCCGCCGGATCTCGAGTTCGTGCTTCCGGCCGGTGCGACGCTGGTGCTCTACACCGACGGGCTGATCGAGCGGCGGGACGCCACCATCGACGAGGGTATGGCGGCGCTCGGCTCGGTCGCCTCCCGGGTGGACGACGACCTGGACCGCTTCTGCGAGCGGCTGCTGGTCGAGCTCGCCCCGCCGGAGATCCACGACGACGTCGCCGTGGTCGCCGTCCGCCGCCGCTGACCGCCGCCCCGCGCCGGTCCCCCGGTCAGCCGAGCGAGCGGGCGTACGCGGCGGGCGAGACGCCGGTGACCGCGGTGAACTCGCGGACCAGGTGGGCCTGGTCGCTGTAGCCCAGGTCGGCGGCGAGGGTCGCCCAGTCGATGGGGCCGCCCGCGGCCTGCTCGATGGCCTCCTGGAGCCGGTAGCGCCGGATCACCCACTTCGGACCGACGCCGACGTGGTCGAGGAAGAGCCGCTGCAGCCGGCGGGTGGAGACGCCGTGCCGCCGGGCGAAGTCGTCCACCCGCAGCAGCGTCCGGTCGGCGCGGATCTCCTCGACCAGCGCGGTGGCCTCGGCGGCCACCGGATCGGGCTCGGGCGCCCACCGGGTGAGCAGGGCGTCCAGCCGGCGGCACCGGTCGTCGTCCGTGCCGGCGCAGACCGGACCGTCGGTGGGCGGTCCCACGTCGGCGAGCGGCCGACGCTGCCCGGTCAGCTCGGCCACCGGCCGGCGCCAGAAGGGGCGGAAGCCGCCGGGGCGGAACTGCACCCCGCTGACCCGGCCGGTCCCGTGCAGCGTGATGGCGAAGAGTCCGCTGCCGACGCCGGCCACCTCGGCCGTCTCCGGGCCGTCGACCTGACCGTGGAACACCACGTTGACCGCAGGGTGCGGCACCACCCGCTGGTCGAACGGCTCGGTCAGCGCCCAGTCGATGAGCCAGTAGTGCTCGACGTAGCGGCGCAGCGCCGGGGCGGCCAACCTGCGGCGGAACCGGACCTGGCGCAGCAGTCGCCCCGGGTCGAGGATCCCCCGGCTGTCCCGCCGCGGCTGCTGTCGCATTTCTTCAAGACCACCTTCATACGCTGGCCCTATGACCACGAAGACTAGTGAGCTGCTGGCCGCGGCCGCACCTCGGACGGTGACGGTGGTCCGCGGCATCTCCGAGGATCAGCTCGACCTGCCCACCCCGTGCCCCGACTACTGCGTGCGGGACCTGCTGAACCACCTCTACGACGTGGTGGTCAACTTCCAGGCGCTGGCCCGGAAGGGGGAGGTGGACTGGTCGGCGAAGAACGACCACCTGACCGAGGGCTGGCGGGACCGGTTCGAGGCGGAGACCGTACGGCTGGTCGAGGCCTGGTCCGAGCCGGGGGCGCTGGAGGGTGTCTCGGCCGGCATGGGTCTGCCGCAGGAGACCGTCGGCGACATGGCGCTGACCGACCTGACCGTGCACGCCTGGGACCTCGCCCGGGCCACCGGCCAGCGGCTGGAGGTCGAGTCGGAGGTGCTGGCCGCGCTGCACGGCTTCATGGACCGGATGGGCGCCACCGGCCAGCGGATGGGTGCCTTCGGTGAAGCCGTTCCGACCGGTCCCGAGGCCACCGACCTGGACCGCCTCCTCGGCCGTACCGGCCGCGACCCCGGCTGGGTCCCCGCGTCCTGACCCTCGCCCCGCCCGCGCACGACCGTCCGCGGGCCATCTTGACACCACTATTCGCGCAGTGAATAGTCATGGCGTGTCCACTCCGCACGTCCTCCTGGCGCTGCTCGCCGATGGGCCCCGACATGGTTACGAGCTGAAGCGGGCCCATGACGAGCGGCTGCCCCGCGCCCGGCCGCTCGCCTTCGGGCAGGTCTACGCAACCCTCGCCCGGCTCCAGCGGGACGGGCTGGTGTTTCCGACCGGGCAGGAGCGGGAGGGCGGCCCGGACCGCACCACGTACGCGGTCACTCCGGAGGGTCGGGCTGCGCTGGAGGAGTGGCTCGGCATCGTCGAACGGCCGATGCCGTACGTGGGGAGCTCGCTCTTCGCCAAGGTGGTGGTCGCCCTGCTGGTCGCCGACCCGGACCGGGCCCGGTCGTACCTGATCGCCCAACGCCGCGCGCACACCGAGCGGCTCCGTGAGCTGACCGCCGACAAGACGGCATCCGGAGCGACCCTCGACGACATCGTCGCGGCCGACTTCGCCATCGCTCACCTCGACGCCGACCTGCGGTGGCTGCAGACCACCCTGGAACGAGTCGCCGACTGGCACCGGGAGGTGCACGCGTGACATATCTGGAGGCCCGCGGTGTGGTGAAGGCGTACGGCCGGACACCCGCTCTGCGCGGCATGACGCTGGACGTGGCGGAGGGCGAGATCGTCGCCGTCACCGGGCCGAGCGGCTGCGGCAAGTCCACCCTGCTGCACTGCCTCGCCGGGATCCTCCGCCCCGACGCGGGCGAGGTCATCTGGCGGGGGGAGCCGATCCACACCTGGTCGGAGGCCGCCCGGTCCCGGCTGCGGCGCACCGAGTTCGGGGTGCTCTTCCAGTTCGGCCAGCTCGTCGCCGAGCTGACCGCGGCGGAGAACGTCGCCCTTCCGTTGCTTCTCGCCGGCACGGGGCGGCGGGAAGCGCGGACGGCGGCGTTGACCTGGCTGGAGCGGCTGGGGGTGGCCGACGTCGCCGACGTCCGGCCGGGTGAGATGTCCGGCGGCCAGCAGCAGCGCTGCGCCACGGCGCGGGCCCTGGTCACCGAGCCCCGGGTGCTCTTCGCCGACGAGCCGACCGGCGCGCTGGACACGCTCACCGGCGAGCAGGTGCTCACCCAGCTCGTCCGGCTCGCCCGCGAGCAGCGCACCACCGTCGTGCTGGTCACCCACGAGCCGCGGATCGCCGGGTACGCCGACCGCGAGGTGGCGCTCCGCGACGGCCTGGTGGACCACAGCGGGCTCGGGCTGGACGCGCCGCTCCCGGGCGGCCGCCGGTGAGGCCCGCGACCCTGGTACGCCTGGCCCTGGCCGGTACCCGCACCGACACCGCCCGGGTAGCGCTCACCGCCTTGAGTGCCGCCCTGGCCACGCTCGCCGGGCTGGCCGCGCTGACTGTGGTGGCGATTCCGACGCCGCCCACGGCCCCACCGATCGACGGCTGGACGGGGCCGGGCAACAACTGGTCCGAGCAGTACAGCAATGCCCTGCTGCGGGAGCCCGGGCTGCGCGGCGGCGTCGCGTTCGCTCTGCTGCTGCTCATCGTTCCGGTGCTGGGGCTGGCCGGTCAGTGCGCACGCCTCGGCGCTCCCGCCCGGGACCGGCGGCTCGCCGCCCTGCGGCTGGCCGGGGCCACCCCCGTGCAGGTGACCCGGGTGGTCGCAGCGGAGACCGGCGTGGCCGGCCTGGTCGGTACGCTCGCCGGCCTGGCCCTCTACCTGGTCGGCCACGAGCTGCTGCACCGGCCGGACGCGCAGGGCCGGCTACCGCTCCCCACCGATGTGTACCCGTCGGCGCTCGGTGCGGCCGCGGTGGTGCTCGGCCTGCCGGCGATCGCCGCGGTGGCCACCGCGCTGCTGCTCCGCCGGGTGACCACCACCCCGTTCGGCGTGGTCCGGAAGGTGCGGACCCGGGCACCGTGGCCCTGGCCGGGGTTGCTGATCGTCCTGGGGCTGGTGACGTTCGCCGGGGTTCGGCCGGTGATGCTCTGGTACGAGCGACGGCACACCACGCCACCGAGCTGGCTGCTGCCGGCGTTGCTGGTCGGCGGGGCGCTGCTCGCGATGATCGGCGTGGTCACCGGTACCGGTTGGATCTCCCACACCACCGGCCGGCTGCTGCACCGCTACGCGCGGCGCCCCGCCGCGCTGCTGGCCGCCCGCCGGTTGACCGCGGACCCCTGGGCGGGCAGCCGGACGCTGGCCGCGCTCCTCGCCGCGCTCATCTTCGGGGCGGGCGCCGCGGGGCTCCGGGCCGATTTCCTGGCGACGATGGAGCTGAACCGGCGCACCGGTGGCGGGATGGGCGCTTCCGACGACTTCTACCTGCGCGCGATGGACCTGGTCGACCTGGCGGTCGGCGTTGCGATGGCGATTGCGGCCGGCGGGCTGCTGGTCGCCCTGGTGGAGGGGATCATCGCGCGGCGGCGCGCGTACGCGGCGCTGGTGGCGACCGGGGTGCCCCGGGGCACGATCGCCCGTTCCCTCCTCTGGCAGTTGCTGGCACCGGCGGCACCCGCGGTCGCCGTTGCGCTGACCGTCGGCTACCTGCTGGTCCGTGGCGCCTACGGCGCGCCGAGCGGGGGCGGTGAGCAGCGGGAGGTGTGCGACGCGGGCCGCCAGCTCTGCCGTGACCCGGCGACCCGCGCCACGTACGTCCGTACCGAATGGGTTCCGCGGGTCACCGTGGTTCCGGACGTACCGTGGGAACGACTGGCCTGGCTCGGCGTCGGCGCCCTCGTCGCAGTGCTGGTGACCGTCGGCGTCGGCCTGCTCTTCCTGCGGGCCAGCACGGCGGTGGAGGAGCTGCGGACGACCTGATGTGACACGGCGGCGGCGCCTGACGCTGTTGCACCGGAGACCCGCCTGCGGGTCCCGAGCCGGGCCGCAACACCGGCGGGAAGCGGAACAGCGGGAGATCAGCAGCATGCAGAACCAGCCCGGTGGCGAGCCGCCGGTGTTCGTCGACCGGACCGGACGGCGTCGCCGGCTCACCCTCATCGCGGGTACGGCGATGGGCCTGGGACTGCTCACCAGCCTCGGCCTGATCCTCGCCGGCCTCTTCTTCGACTCGTCGGTGCCGCTGCCCGGCTGGTCGGACACCAAGGTGCAGCCGCCGATCGAGGCCGGGGTGAACGGCGGGGGGCAGCCCGGCGACATGGCGAGCCCCAGCCCGCAGCCCTCAGCCGTCACCAGCACCTCGGTGCCGGTGCCGACGGCCCGGGCGACCTCCGCGGGCGGCACCGCGACCGGCGCGACGAGCACCACCGCCCCTGCTCCCCAGCCGTCCACCTCCGGGCCGGGCCTCGGCGACGAGCGGCGCAGCACCGCCAAGCCGAGCAGGACCCCGGGCAAGCCCTGACGATGGCCCGACACGTAGCCCGCCGCGACCCCCGGGCGCATTGGCTGCTGCTCCTGCTGGGCCTGGTCGTCCTGCTCGCCGCGCTCAGCTTCAACGGCCTGGTGACCAACGTCGGCGGCGGCACCGGGCCGTCCCAGGCGTACGCGGCGCCCGCCCCGCGCCAGGTCACCACCGGCGGGCCGGTGCTGCGGCTGGACACCCGGACGCCGGTCACCCGCCGGATGGCGGACCGGACCATCGCGCTGACCTTCGACGACGGGCCGGACCCCCGCTGGACGCCGCAGGTGCTCGACGTGCTGCGTCGGTACCACGCCCACGCCACCTTCTTCGTGGTCGGCGCGCGGGTCGACGAACACCCGGAACTGGTCCGGCGGATCCTCGCCGAGGGGCACGAGATCGGCTCGCACACCTTCACCCACGCCGACGTGAGCGCGGTCCCGGCGTGGCGGGCGCGGTCGGAGCTCGCCTGGACCCGTACCGCGATCGCCGGTGCCACCGGCCGCGAGATCACCCTCTTCCGGCCGCCGTTCTCGTCGGTCACCACGGCGCTCACCGCTCCGCAGTACGAGGCGCTGCGGGACGCCGCGGGCAGCGGGCACGTCGCGGTGCTTGCGGACCGGGACGCCAAGGACTGGCAACGGCCCGGAGTGCCGGCCATCGTCCAGGCGGCCACGCCGCAGGGCGGCGCGGGCGCGGTCGTGCTGATGCACGACGGCGGCGGTGACCGCGGCCAGACCGTGGCGGCCCTCGACCAACTGCTGCCCCGGCTGACTCGGGAGGGCTACCGGTTCACCACCGTCTCGGCGGGGATCGGGGCGCCGAGCTCGATGGTCCCGGCAAGCGCCGGCGCCCGGGTGAGCGGCACCGCGCTGCGGTGGGCCCAGACCGGCGCCGGCTGGCTGACCTCCGCGATGAACCTGCTGCTCGGGGTGGCGCTGGTACTCGGGGTCGCCCGGCTGGCGGTGCAGGTGATCTGCGCCCGGCGGCACGTGCGCCGGGTTCGCCGGCCGCGACGCCGCCGGCCGGAGGTGACCGCCCCGGTCTCGGTCATCGTGCCGGCGTACAACGAGGCGGCGAACATCGCGGCCACCGTGCGGTCCCTGGTGGCCAGCGCGTACCCGGCGCTGGAGGTGATCGTGGTGGACGACGGCTCCACCGACGGCACCGCGGACATCGTCGAGCGGATGCGGCTGCGCGGGGTGCGGGTGATCCGGCAGGCCAATGCCGGCAAGCCGGCGGCCCTGAACACCGGCATCCGGGCCGCCCGCGCCGACCTGCTGGTGCTGGTCGACGGGGACACCGTCTTCCAGCCGGACACGGTCTACCGGCTGGTGCAGGGCTTCGCCGACCCGACGGTCGGCGCGATCTCCGGCAACACCAAGGTCGCCAACCGGCGCCGGCTGCTCGGCCGGTGGCAGCACCTGGAGTACGTGATCGGCTTCAACCTCGACCGCCGGATGTACGACGTGCTGGAGTGCATGCCGACGATCCCCGGCGCGATCGGCGGGTTCCGCCGCGAGGTGCTGCTCGCGGTGGGGGGCGTCCCCTCCGACACCCTCGCCGAGGACACCGACCTGACCATGAAGGTGCTCCGGGCCGGCTGGCGGGTGGTGTACGAGGAGAGCGCGATCGCCTGGACCGAGGCGCCGTCCTCGCTGCGGCAGCTCTGGCGGCAGCGGTACCGGTGGTGCTACGGCACGATGCAGGCGATGTGGAAGCACCGGCACGCGCTGACCGAGTCGGGTGCCGGGGGCAAGCTGGGCCGGCGCGGGCTGCCGTACCTCACGGTGTTCCAGATCGTGCTCCCGCTGGCCGCCCCGGCGGTCGACGTATTCGCCCTATACGGGCTGCTCTTCCTGCCCTGGTCCGAGTTGGCGGTGGCCTGGCTCGGCCTGCTCCTGCTCCAGGGGTTCACCGCCGCGTACGCCCTGCGGCTGGACCGGGAACGCCTTGGGCCGGTGTGGACGTTGCCGTTCCAGCAGCTCGTCTACCGGCAGCTGATGTACCTGGTGGTGGTGCAGTCGGTGGTCACGGCGGCGGTCGGCAACCGGCTGCGCTGGCAGCGGATGGTGCGTACCGGGGAGGCGGCGGCGCTGGTCGGGGCGGGCCGGACGGTCCGCTGACGCGGCGGCTCCTCAGCTGGCAGCGGCGCTGCGTCCTGGTCCGGGTGACCGGGTCAGCGGGCGTCGAAGAGGCCGGCGGACCAGGCGATCGCCGCGCCGACGACGGCGGAGCAGCAGCAGATCACCAGGGCCGCGGCGACCACGCCGAGGATCACCCAGGCCGTCCCGCGCCGAGCTGCCGGGGTGGCCGTCTCCCCAGGCTCGGTCCCGACTCGCTCGGTCCCGCCTCGCTCGGCCTCGACGTGCTCGGGCTCGACGTGCTCGGCCTGCTCGTCGGGCGACCCGTCGCTGCCCGCCATGTGTCCTCCGCTCCGGTGGCTGCCCGTGCCGATCTTTCGAGATCACGCTCATCCGGGAAGTAGGGGCATTCCTGGTCGTCCGAGACCACTGAATCCAGGTTCCAGTGCGATCTTGCCCCGAGCATGCCATCGCAAGGGGTGGGCGGGTGGTCATCGTGGGGGCAGGATGGGGTGATGGATCTTGTCTCGCTCGCCGACGTACGGGCCGCCGCCGACGACATCGCCGGGACTGTGGTGCGGACTCCGCTGCTGCCGACGCTCTGGGACGACGAGCTGTGGCTCAAGCCGGAGAGCCTGCAACCGGTGGGCTCGTTCAAGCTGCGCGGTGCGACCCACGCGGTCGCCCGGCTCGACCCGGCGGCTCGCGCCCGCGGGGTGGTGACCCACTCGTCCGGCAACCACGGGCAGGCGCTGGCGTACGCGGCGCGGGCGGCCGGCATCCCGTGCA
>JBARAE010000138.1:0-7554 GCA_049791715.1 Micromonospora sp. | reverse complement strand
GCCCCGACCCACGGGGGGTCGGGGCCGTCACCACGACGGGTTCAGCCCAGCTCGGGGAACCAGAGCGCGATCTCCCGCTTGGCGCTGTCGGCCGAGTCGGAGGCGTGCACCAGGTTCTCCCGGTTCGACAGGGAGAAGTCGCCCCGGATGGTGCCGGCGGCGGCCTTGCGGCCGTCGGTGCTGCCGAGCATGCCCCGGACCACCTCGATCACCTGGTCGCCGGAGAGCACCAGGGCGACCAGCGGACCGCCGGTCATGAAGGCCTTCAGCGGCGGGTAGAACGGCTTGTCCACGTGCTCGGCGTAGTGCTGGTCGGCGAAGTCGCCGTCCATCGTCCGGGTCTCCATCACGTCGATCCGCAGGCCCTTGCGCTCGAAGCGGGAGATGATCTCGCCCACCAGACCGCGGCGGACCGCGTCGGGCTTGATCAGTACGAGCGAGCGCTCATCCGAGCTGCTGCTGGACACGCTGGGTTCCTCCTGTGCGCGGAAGCGGGTCGGGCTGGGTACGGTCAGCCTAGCGACCCGGTCCCGGCGCCGGCGCGGCGGCTGCTCTTTCCCTTGGTCACCGCCCCGGCCTAGCCTGGCCGTAGACCCCTGGGAGGTCCACTGTGGCGAATGGTGGGAACCGGACCATCGCGCCGGTCCGAAAGCTGATCGGCGCGGTGCTGGGCACCGTGGCGACCTTCATCGTGCTGTTCGGGCTGGGCATGACGAGCTGGGCCATCGTGGCGCTCGGCGTCGCGCTGCTGGTGCTGGCGATCGCCCTGGCCACGGTCCGGGGCGGCGGGCGCACCTGGGTGGTCGGCGTGGGGCACGTGCACAGTGCCTCCGAACCCCCCACGCAGTACGCCTTCGGTCGCTGCGAACTTCAGCTCGTGATCGACGCTCCCGGGCTGCCGCCCCGGTCCAAGAAGATCATCGAGCCCCGGGTGCCGGTCGCCAAGTGGCCGTCGCTGGGTCAGGCCCTGCCGATCCGGGTGGCCCTGGACGACCAGCGCCACGTGCGGGTCCTCTGGGACGAGGTGCCGACCCACGCCGAGACGACCGCCGGTGTCGCCGACCTGCCGCCCGAGTACGCCGACGCCGAACCGGTCGACGAGGTGCTGATCGTGCAGGAGGCGCCGCCGTGGGTGGACCGCCCGGAGGATGACTTCCACGACGACTTCCCGCCCGTCCCGGACCCGCTCGTCGAGGACGTCACCGTGGTGTCCGAGGAACGCGAGCCGGTGGTGGTCCACCAGAGCCCCGGCGGGCCGGTCGTGCTGGAAGGCACGGTCGTCGAGAGGCCGGGGGCCACGGCGGACTCGCTGCCCCGCCGCGCCACCCCGACCCCGCGCTCGCCCGCCGAGGAGCGGTTCTACGACACGGTGCCGGTCGACCCGATCGACGTACCCCTGGACGACCCCGCGCCGGAGGCCCGGCCGACGGCGGAGGAGCTGGACGAAGCCATCTTCGGGTACGCGGGCGACGAGCCGGCCGAGGTGGCGACCCCGATCAGCGGCATCGGCATCACCCTGCTGGTGACCGACCTCGGCCGCTCGCTCGAGTTCTACCGGACCCTCGGCTTCGACGAGCTCGACCGGGGCACCGGCAACGCGGTCCTCGCCTCCGGGCCCACCCGCCTCGTGCTGCGCGAGGTCACCGACGCCGCCCCGATCAGCCGACGCCTGGTGCACGTCAACCTGGAGGTCGACGACATCCACGCCGCGTACGAGCGACTGCGCGGCTCCGGCGTCCGCTTCACGTACGCCCCGCGCGTGGTGAACCGGGGCACCAAGCTGGAGGTGTGGGCGGCGGCCTTCCGCGACCCGGACGGCCACGGCATCGCCCTCACCCAGTGGCGCAGCCTCGCCGACGCCTGACGTCCTCGCCGGTACGGCCGGTCAGCCGAGGATGACCCGCCGGACGTGCAGCGCGTACGCCCACACCAGGGCGAAAATGACGCCGAGCACGAGCAGCGACCAGTGCAGCAGCCCGGAGAGCAGCAGCAGACCCTGCAGGACGGTGCCCGCGTTCCAGGCCCATGACCGCCCCATCTGTCCGGCCAGCACGACGCAGGCCACGGCCAGCGCCACGATCGCCGCGATGGCGGCGCCGCTGAGGTTCCCGCCGACCACCCGGATCGGCTGGATGGCCAGCAGCAGCACCAGCGCCTCCAGGGCGAGCGTCCCCGCGCCCAGGCCGCGTACCGCCTTTTCCGGGTTGCGCAGCCCGGACCGCCGTTCGCCCGGACCGACTCCGCCGGCGTCCGGCCCCTCGACCGGCCGGCCCTCGGGCTGGGCGCCGGGGCGCTCCTCCACGGGGCCGGTCATCGCTTCAACAGCCGGCGGGCGTCGGCCACGGTCACCACCGAACCCGTGATCAGGACGCCGACGCCGGACAGCTCACCGGGAACGTCGGACTCGGCCTCGGCGACCGCCGTCTCGATGGCGTCGGGCATCTCCTCGGCGACCTGCACCCGCTCCGGCCCGAAGACCTCCCGCGCCAGCGCGGCCAGCTCGTCCACCGGCATCGCCCGCGGCGAGCTGTTGCGGGTGACCACCAGCGAGTCGAGCACCGGTTCCAGCAGCTCCAGCAGGCTGGCGGCGTCCTTGTCGCCGAGCACGGCGAGTACGCCGACCAGCTTGCTGAAAGCGAACTCCTCCTGCAGCGCGGTGACCGTGGCGGCCATCCCGTGCGGGTTGTGCGCCCCGTCGAGCAGGACGGTCGGCGCGCTACGCACCTTCTCCAGCCGCCCGGGCGAGCTGGTCGCGGCGAAGCCCTCCCGGACCGCCTCGATGTCGAGCTGCCGGCGCGCGCCCGCCCCGAGGAACGCCTCGACGGCGGCCAGCGCGACGGCGGCGTTCTGCGCCTGGTGGGCGCCGTGCAGCGGGAGGAAGACCTCCTCGTAGACGCCGCCGAGGCCCTGGATGGTGAGCACCTGCCCGCCGACCGCGACCGCCCGGCGGAGCACGCCGAACTCGGAGCCTTCCCGGGCGATGGTGGCGCCCACCTCGGCGCAGCGCTCCAGGATCGGCCGGGCCGCCTCCTCCTCCTGGGCGGCGGCGATCACCGTGGCGCCCTTGTGGATGATGCCCGCCTTGTGCAGCGCGATGTCCTCGAGCGTGTCGCCGAGCCATTCGGTGTGGTCCAGCCCGATCGGGGTGAGCACCGCCACCCCGGCCTGGATCACGTTGGTGGCATCCTCCGCGCCGCCGAGCCCCACCTCGACGACCGCGACGTCGACCGGCGCGTCGGCGAACGTGGCGAACGCCAACGCGGTGGTCATGTCGAAGTACGTCAGCGGCTCGGCGGAGCGCTGGTCGACCAGTTCGGCCAGCGGCTCCACCTCCCGGTACGTGGCGACGAAGCGTTCCTCGCTGACCGGCTCGCCGTCCAGGCTGATCCGCTCCCGGACGGTCTCCAGGTGCGGGCTGGTGTACCGCCCGGTGTGCAGCCCGAACGCCCGCAGCAGCGAGTCGATCATCCGTGCCGTCGAGGTCTTGCCGTTGGTGCCGGTCAGGTGGATCGACGGGTACGCCCGCTGCGGGCTGCCGAGCAGGTCGAGCAGGCTCTCGATGCGGTCCAGCTCGAAGTGGATGCGGGTGAACCCGCGCCGGGCCAGGGCGGCGTCGACGGCGGCGAATTCGGTGCGGTCGGTCACGAGGGAAGCGCCTCCAGGGCAGCGTCGATCCGGATCAGGTCCGCGTCGGCGACGGCCAGCCGCTCGCGGATCTTGGCGACCACCGGCTCGGGGGCCTTCCCGACGAACGCCGGGTTGTCCAGCTTCGCCCGGGCCTGCGCGGCCTCCTTCTCGGCGGCCGCTCGGTCCTTGGTGAGCCGGGCCCGCTCGGCGGCAACGTCGATCGAGCCACGGGTGTCCAGCGCGACGCTGACCTCGCCCGGCATGGCCAGCGTGGCGCTGGCCTGGAAGCCCTCGGCGGGAGCGTCGAGCCGGACCAGCGACCGGATGAGCCGCTCGTGCGCGGCGATGCCCGCCGGCGCCAGGCCGTCGAGCCGGGCCGCCACCCGCTGGGTGGGCCGCAGCCCCTGGTCCGAGCGGAACCGCCGGATCTCGGTCACCACCCGCTGGAGCGTGCCGACCTCGGCCTCCGCGGCGTCGTCGACGAGGGTACGGTCGGCCACCGGCCAGGCGGCCGTCAGCAGCGTCTCCCCGCCGGTCAGCGCGATCCACAGCTCGTCGGTGACGAACGGGATCAGGGGGTGCAGCAGCCGCAGCAGCTGGTCCAGTACGTGCCCCAGCACCCGGCGGGTGGCGTCGGCCCCCGGGCCGCTCTCGGCGAGCACCGGCTTGCTCAGCTCCACGTACCAGTCGCAGACGTCGTCCCAGGCGAAGTGGTACAGCAGGTCGCACACCTTGGCGAACTCGTACGCCTCGAACTGCTCGTCCACCTCGGCGGTGACGTGTGCCAGCCGGGACAGGATCCACCGGTCGACGGTCGACAGCTCGGCCGTGGCGGGCAGCGGGCCCCCGGTGTGCGCGCCGTTCAGCAGCGCGAACCGGGTGGCGTTCCAGAGCTTGTTGCAGAAGTTGCGGGAGCCTTGGCACCACTCCTCGCTGACCGGCACGTCCTGGCCGGGGTTGCCACCGCGGGCCAGGGTGAACCGGGTGGCGTCGGCGCCGAACCGGTCGATCCAGTCCAGCGGGTCGACCACGTTGCCGAACGACTTCGACATCTTCTTGCCGTACTGGTCGCGGACCATGCCGTGCAGGGCGACCACGTCGAACGGCTGCTTGCCGTCCATCGCGTACAGGCCGAACATCATCATCCGGGCGACCCAGAAGAACAGGATGTCGTAGCCGGTGACCAGCACGCTGGTCGGGTAGAACTTCGCCAGGTCGGGCGTCTGCTCCGGCCAGCCGAGGGTGGAGAACGGCCACAGCCCGCTGGAGAACCAGGTGTCCAGGACGTCCTCGTCCTGCCGCCAGCCCTCGCCGGTGGGCGGCTGCTCATCGGGGCCGACGCAGACGATCTCGCCGTCCGGGCCGTACCAGACCGGGATGCGGTGGCCCCACCAGAGCTGCCGGGAAATGCACCAGTCGTGCATGTTGTCGACCCAGGCGAAGTAGCGCTTCGCCAGTTCGGCCGGCTCGATCCGCACCCGGCCGTCGCGCACCGCGTCACCGGCCGCCTTGGCCAGCGGGGCGGTGTTGACGAACCACTGCAGCGACAGCCGCGGCTCGACCGTCGTACGGCAGCGCGAGCAGTGGCCCACCGCGTGCACGTACGGCCGCTTCTCGGCCACGACCCGGCCCTGCTCGCGCAGCGCGGCGACGATCGCCGGGCGGGCCTCGTACCGGTCGAGTCCCTGGAACGGGCCGTGCGCGGTGATGATGCCCCGCTCGTCCATGATCGTCAGCGCGGGCAGGTCGTGCCGCTGGCCGATCTCGAAGTCGTTCGGGTCGTGCGCCGGGGTCACCTTCACCATGCCGGTGCCGAAGGACGGGTCCACGTGCTCGTCGGCGACGATCGGGATCCGGCGGTCGGTGAGCGGGACCGGCACTTCGGTGCCGATCAGGTGCTGGTACCGCGGGTCGTCGGGGTGGACGGCCACCGCGGTGTCACCGAGCATCGTCTCGGCACGGGTGGTGGCCACCACCACCTCGTCGCTGTACCGGATCGAGACGAGCTCACCCTCGTCGTCGGTGTGCTCCACCTCGATGTCGGACAGGGCGGTAAGGCACCGCGGGCACCAGTTGATGATCCGGTTCGCCCGGTAGATCAGGCCGTCGTCGTAGAGCTTCTTGAACATGGTCTGCACGGCCCGGGACAGGCCCTCGTCCATGGTGAACCGCTCGCGGTCCCAGTCGACGGAGTCGCCGAGGCGGCGCATCTGGCCGAGGATCGCCCCGCCGGATTCGGCCTTCCACTGCCAGACCCGCTCGATGAACTTCTCCCGGCCGAGGTCGTGGCGGGACAGCCCCTGGGCGGCGAGCTGCCGCTCGACGACGTTCTGGGTGGCGATGCCGGCGTGGTCCATGCCGGGCAGCCAGAGCGCCTCGTAGCCCTGCATCCGCTTACGCCGGACCAGCGCGTCCTGCACCGTGTGGTCCAGCGCGTGGCCCATGTGCAGGGAGCCGGTGACGTTGGGCGGCGGGATGACGATGGTGAAGGGCGGCTTGTCGCTCTCCGTCGACGCCCGGAAGTGGCCGGCGGCTACCCACTGCTCGTACCGTCGCTGCTCTACCTCGCCGGGCTGGTACTGGCCGGCGAGGGTCGGGGCGTCGGGGCGTCGGGCATCCAGTCTCTCGGTCACCCTGAAAGTCTACGGAGCGCTTCTACGGACCTGACGTGCGCCACCTGTAGTTCGCGTACGGTGTCGGCTATGTCCGACGCACATCTCACCGAGCGTCCGCTCGGCGACGGGCCCGACCCGGTTGACCTGACCGACGAGCCGATCCACCTGAGCCGCCGCGACAACGCGGACGACCCCGACGGGCAGCGCCCGGCGTCCCGCCGTCGGCGGATCGCCCTGGCGGTCGCGCTCGTCGCCGGGCTGGCCGGCGTCGGCGCGCTGGCCACCGGCGGCTGGCGGGTCGTGCAGCAGAAGGACACCCGTCTCGCGAGCCCGGTGACGGTGGCGGGGCTGACCCGCGACGACAGTGAGCGGGCCCGGAGCACCGCGGACTACCTGCGGAGCGGCTTCGCCGCCGACATCGACCTGGACCGCAGCTTCGGCACGGTCTACAGCGACCCCGCGGACGCCAAGCGGGCGGTGCTCGTCTTCGGCGGTACCACGCTGCTCTGGCAGCCGGAACGGGATCTGGACAGCCTCTTCGGCCTGATGGCCGACGAGACCGGGAAGGTGAACGGCCTGCACGAGGTGGAGGCCGGCCGGCTCGGCGGCGTGATGAAGTGCGGCACGACGAGCGGCGACGGCGGCGACTTCGCCATCTGCGGCTGGGCCGACCACGGCAGCGTCGTGATGGCGATGTTCCCGGGCCGGGCGGTGGATGATTCCGCGGGCTTGTTACGCCACATCCGCGAGGGCATCCAGACCCGCTGAGCCCTGGCCGGCGCCACCGGTGGTGCCGCGCAGAAAATGTGTGGGAATGCAGTTCAGGGCCACCCTTGCGGGTGGCCCTGAACTGGAATGATTGTCCGGCGGTGTCCTACTCTCCCACACCCTCCCGAGTGCAGTACCATCGGCGCTGGAGGGCTTAGCTTCCGGGTTCGGAATGTTACCGGGCGTTTCCCCTCCGCCATGACCGCCGTAACTCTATCGACATGTCAAACACCAGACTGGTGTTCGTTTGTCGGGAGTTGCACAGTGGACGCGTAGCAGCTTCGTAGTCAAGTCCTCGGCCTATTAGTACCGGTCAACTGAACCCGTTACCGGGCTTACATTTCCGGCCTATCAACCCAGTCGTCTAGCTGGGGGCCTTACCCCACAATGTGGGTGGGATACCTCATCTTGAAGCGAGCTTCCCGCTTAGATGCTTTCAGCGGTTATCCCTTCCGAACGTAGCTAACCAGCCGTGCCCCTGGCGGGACAACTGGCACACCAGAGGTTCGTCCGTCCCGGTCCTCTCGTACTAGGGACAGCCCTT
>JBARAE010000137.1:0-3048 GCA_049791715.1 Micromonospora sp. | reverse complement strand
CCCGGCACCCGGCTGCGGGCGTACTGCAAGAAGCAGGGCGAAGAGGTCTACGCCTACATCTACAACAACAACAAGCGCAGCACCTGGTGGGTGCAGGTCGAGTACTCCGGGCGGAACTACATCCCGTGGGCCTGGCTCAACCTGGAGGGCGGCGACACCATCAACCTGCTGCCCACCTGCTGACCGTCGCCAGTCGAGGAGCACCCGCGTACGTGAACACCCAGGAACCGCTCAGCCAGCCGGAGGTGCAGGGCTTCGCCGCCCTCGCCGCCCGGCTGGCCGAGAACGTCAACGCGGTCGTCCTCGGCAAGCCGGAGGTGGTCCGGCTGGCGCTGACCGCGCTCTTCGCCCAGGGTCACGTGCTGCTGGAGGACGTGCCCGGGGTCGGCAAGACGACTCTGGCCCGTGCGATCGCGGCCACGGTCAAGGGCAAGTGGCGGCGCATCCAGTTCACCCCGGACCTGCTCCCGTCGGACGTCTCCGGCGTGACCATCTTCAACCAGGCCACCCGGGGTTTCGAGTTCCACCCCGGTCCGGTGTTCGCCAACATCGTCATCGCCGACGAGATCAACCGTGCGTCGCCGAAGACCCAGTCGGCGCTGCTGGAGGTGATGGAGGAGCGGACGGTCACCGTCGACGGCGTACGGCATCCGGTGCCGCAGCCGTTCCTCGTGGTGGCCACGCAGAACCCGGTGGAGATGGATGGCACCTACCGGCTGCCCGAGGCGCAGCTCGACCGGTTCCTGGTGAAGCTCTCCGTCGGCTACCCCGACGAGGCGGTCGAGGTGGAGGTGCTGCGCGGCGCCACGGTCCGCTCCCCCGACTCGCTGACCGCGATCACCGACACCGACACCCTCGGCGACATGGTGCGGATGGCCCGGCGGGTGCACATCGCCGAGCCGCTCTACACGTACGCGGTCCGGCTGGCCGCCGCCACCCGCACCCACCCTCAGGTGCGGGTCGGCGTCAGTCCTCGGGGGGTCATCGCACTGACGCGGGCGGCGTGCGCGTACGCGCTGATCGACGGCCGGGGTTGGATCATGCCGGAGGACCTGAAGACGCTCGCCGAGCCGGTCTTCGCGCACCGGCTGCTGCTCACCCCGGACGCGCAGGTGCGCGGGGTGACCGCCGCCGAGGTGCTGCGCGACGCGGTCGCCTCGGTGCCGGTGCCGCTGCCCTCCGGCCAACCCGCCCCGGTGCACGGCTGAGACGTGGAGATCACCGCCCGGGGTGTCGGGCTGCTCGCCGCCGCCGTGGTGCTGCTCGCCGCCGGTTTCCGGTACGCGTACCCGGAACTGACGGTGCTCGGCGCCGCGGCCGCCGTGGCCGTGGGGTACGCGCTGGTCACGGCAGCGTGGCGGCCCCGGCTGACGGTGGAGCGCAGCGCCAATCCGGAACGGGTGGCCCGAGGTGAGCCGGCGAGCCTGACGCTGACCGTGCGCAACATCGGGCGGCTCCGGGCGGCGAACCTGGTCGCCGAGGACCATTGCGGCGGCAGCCGGGTACCGGTGCCGTTGCTGCGGTTGCGTCCCGGCCGGGACACCACGGTCCGCTACGAGGTGCCGACCCGGCGGCGGGGCGTCGTCCCGGTGGGGCCGCTGCGGGTCACCCGACGCGACCCGTTGGGGCTGGTCGCGTTGGCCCGCCCGTACGGGGGCACGGTGCCGGTCTGGGTGCACCCGCGCATCCACCCGTTGACCGCCGTACCGACCGGCGCGGGGCGCAGCCTGGACGGTCGGGTCGACAGCGTGCCGCACGGCTCGATCACGTTCGACTCGCTGCGGGAGTACGTGGTGGACGACGAGCTGCGCCGGGTGCACTGGCGGACCAGCGCCCGGGTCGGCGAGCTGATGGTCCGGGAGAACGTGGACACCAGCCTGCCGCGGATCGTGGTGGCGTTGGACAATCGGGCGGTCGCTCACCCGGAGCGGGTGGACGGGGTGGCCGAGTCCTTCGAGTCCGGCTGCGAGGCGGCGGCGTCGGTGGTCGCGGCGGCGATGCGGGAGGACCTGCCGGTGACGCTGCTGATGGTCTCCCCGCCGGCCGAGAACCCGGCCGGGGGCGGCGGACCGCTGGACCGGCTCGCCGCGGTGGAGGTGACGGACGGCGGGGCGGACGTGCTGCGGACCGCGATGGGCCGGCTGCGGCGGGAGCGGCTCGGCGACACCCTGGTCTTCCTCACCGGGCCGGGCGGCCGCGGGGACCTGGGGCACGTCGGTGCGCTGCGCGGGGCGTACGCGTCCGTGGTGGTGGGTGTGCTCGGCGCGGCGGACCCGACGCCTCCGGGCGCGGCAGGGCTGCTGGTGGTGGACGCCGCGGACGGCGCGGAGTTCGCCGCCGAGTGGGACGGGATCCGGCGGTGGTGAGCCGGTCCACGCGGGCCGGAGCGGACAGCGTCGGCGATCCGGGCGGTCCGGTCCGGGACGCCGCCCCGCCGAGCGGACGACCGGAGGACGGGCGGCATCCGGCCGCAGCGGTGACGCGGGTCCTGCGGGCGGTGCCGGTGCCGCTGGCCCTGATCACCATGATCGCCCTGGCCGGCGTGGTGCTGGGCCGGGTGTACGCCGGGCCGCTGCTGACCCGGCTGACGGTCGGCGCCGCGGTGGGTTCGGTCCTGGCCAGTGTGGCGGCCCGGCGGCTGCCGTCCTGGTTGGTCGCGCCGCTGTCGGTGCTCGCCCTGGCCGGCTGGACGGCGCTGTCGCTGCGGTTGGCAGCCGCCCACGCCGACCTGCCCGGCGGTCTCGGCGCGGTGGCGGCCGACGCGGCCCGTAACGCGATCCCCCGGCTGTTGACGGCGATGATCCCGGTCGAGCCGGCGCCGGACACGGTGCTCGTGCCGCTGGTGGCCGCCTGGCTGGCCGGGCTGGCCGGGGCCGAGGTGGCGCTGCGGGCCGGTCGGGTGCTGCTCGGCTACCTCCCTCCGGCCCTGCTGTACGCGGGTGCGCTCTACGTGGTGGGCCCGAACGCCGAGCCGGCGGTCTGGCCGACGGTCGCCTTCGCGGCGGCCGCCGCGGTCGGCTTGGCTGTCCCCGTCCGCCGGGACGATTC
>JBARAE010000136.1:0-3630 GCA_049791715.1 Micromonospora sp. | reverse complement strand
CTTACGGCCCTTCCCGACGCACTTCACGTGTGGACTGTCGCCGAGGTGCAGATCCGCGATGGTGAGCGTGGTGAGCTCGCTGACCCGAAGCCCGGTCTGGACGGCCAGGACCAGCAGGGCGTGGTCGCGGCGGCCGAGCCAGGTCGAGCGGTCCGGTGCGGCGAGCAGCGCGTTCGTCTCGGTGGGGGTGAGGAAGCAGAGCAGCGCGCGATCGTGGCGTTTGGCTGGGATGGCGAGTACCCGGGCGATCGACTCGGCGTGCTCTGGGTGGCGCAGGGCAGCGAAGCGGAACAGCGAATGGATCGCGGCGAGCCGGGCGTTGCGGGTGCGCACGCCGTTGCGTCGGTCGTGTTCGAGATGGGTCAGGAACGCCACAACGAGTTCGGCGTCGAGATCGGCGATGTCCAGCCGGCTCGGCGGGGTTGCGGTGCGCTGCTGCGCGAAGCCGAGCAGCAGCCGTAGCGTGTCGCGGTAGGCGGTCACGGTGCGCGGGCTGGCCTGGCGTTGGGCCAGCAACCGGTCGGTGAAGAACGCCTGCAGGGTGGGGGCGAGGGCGCTCATCACGAGTCTCCGGTGGCCTGTTCGAGTCGGTGTGCTGCCGCGGCGAGCAGGTCCGGGGCGGCGGAGAGGTACCAGTAGGTGGAGGCCGGGTGGGCGTGGCCGAGATAGGCCGACAGGACCGGCAGTTTCGCCGCGACGTCGACGCCGGCGCGGTACCAGTCCCGCAGTGTGGCCACCGCGAAACTGTGCCGCAGTCCGTGGATGGTTGGGGCTGCCGTTCCTGCAGGTGCGGTGATGCCGGTGTGGGTGAGCAGTTCGGTGAACGCGGTGTGCACGTTGTGGTAGATCAGCCGGGTGCCGCGGGTGGAGACGAAGAAGCTTGATCCGCGTGGCCATGTGCAGAGCTGGTCGCGGGTGGTGGCGTAGTCGCGCAGTGCGGCGACGGTCGAGGGGTGAAGCGGGAGCCGGCGGTGTTTGCCGAACTTCGCGACCCTGTTGCCGAATTCATGACACGCCGTGGCAGGTTCGTGCTGGCTGCTGGTCTGTCCTAAATGATCTGTGTCGCGGTCGTCATACCCCCTGTCTTCCGGCCGCAGGACGGATGACTGATGTCGCTGCAACCGCGCCCGTTGGCGCAGGTCCCGGAGCAGACGATGCTGGTGGCCAGGGCGGCGTTTCCCAAGGGCAGCCTGCCGATGAGTGTGCGTGATCAGCTGGGTGAGGTGTTCTGCGACGAGCGGTTCGCGGCTGCGTTCGGCGTGCGGGGCGCACCTGCGACCTCGCCGGCAGTCCTCGCGCTGGTCACCGCATTGCAGTACGCCGAAGGACTGACCGACCGGCAGGCCGCGCAGATGGTGGTCCGGGCCATCGACTGGAAGTACTGCCTGGGCCTGGAGTTGACCGATACCGGGTTCGATTTCAGTGTGCTGAGCAAGTTCCGGGCCCGCCTGGTTGAGCATGGCCTGGAACGGGCCGCGTTCGACCTGCTGCTTCAGGCGTTGACGGACAGGGGTCTGGTCGGCGCCGGTGGCAAGGCGCGCACCGACTCCACCCATGTGATCTCGGCGGTGCGTGACCTCAACCGCCTGGAGCTGGCCGGGGAAACAGTCCGCGCCGCCCTTGAAGTCCTGGCCGTGACCGCTGGGGACTGGCTGGCCACGGTGATCGATATCGGCGAGTGGGCGCAGCGCTACGGCGCCCGCGTCGACTCCTGGCGGCTGCCGTCCTCGCAAGCCAAACGGGATCGGCTGGCACAGGTCTACGGCACCGACGCGGTGAGCCTGCTGCGTGCGGTCTGGTCGCCGACCGCGCCGGCGTGGCTGGCGCAGCTGCCCGCGATCGAGACGCTGCGCCAGGTGCTGGTGCAGAACTACCACATCAGCGTCGACGCCCGAGGACGGGAGGTGATCAAGCAGCGGCAGGCCGACGACGAGGGCCTGCCGCCCGCCAGAACGAGGATCACCAGCCCGTACGACCTGAACACCCGGTGGGCGGCCAAAGGCGAGGACCTGTTCTGGAACGGCTACAAGGTCCACCTCACCGAAACCTGCCACGCCGGCGACGACCCGCCCGCCGACGACACCGCCACCGCACCGAATCTGATCATCAACGTGGCGACCACCGAAGCGACCGTGCCCGACGTGAAGGCCACCACCGGCATCCACGCCGACCTGGCCGAGCACGGCCTGCTCCCGGACGAGCACTACCTCGACGCCGGCTACCCGTCCGCCGAGACGATCACCACCGCGCTCGACACCTACGGCGTCCGGATGATCACCCCCGCCTCGCAGGACACCTCCCCGCAGGCCCGCGCAGGTCTCGGGTTCGCCAAGAACGCCTTCACCATCGACTGGACCCTGCGGCAGGTCACCTGCCCACAGGGCAACACCAGCCTCAACTGGAGCCCAGCCAGCCAACGCGGCACCGACGTGATCGTGGTCAAGTTCGGCGCCGACACCTGCGACCCCTGCCCCGCCAGGGCACAGTGCACCACCTCCCAACGCGGCCGCCGCCAGCTCACGCTACGGCCCCAAGAACTCCACGAAGCCCTCACCCGCAACCGCGCCCAGCAGGACAGCAAGGACTGGCAGCACACCTACGCCCTACGCGCCGGTGTCGAAGGCACCATCAGCCAGGCCATCGCGATCACCGGCATCCGCAACGCCCGATACCGCGGCCTGCCCAAAACCCGCCTCCAACACGCGTTCACCGCCATCGCCCTCAATCTGATCAGGCTCGATGCCTGGTGGAACGGCCAGCCCCTCGACCGAACCCGGACCAGCCACCTCACCCGCCTCGACTACACCCTCGCCGCCTGAACGAATTCGGCAACAGGGTCGAAGGTGCAGGGGATCGCTCGGGCGGTGGCTTTCCTGCGTAGCCATGCGGCGTTGATGTTCAGCAGTTCGGCTGCCTGCTCGGGCGTGTACAGCAGCGGTGCCGCCCGCTCGTTTGCGCGTGGTTGAGGTTCTTGATTCATAACTTGCCTGCTTCGGGAGATGGTGGGTTGGTGGGATTCAGTGGAATGGGCGCCCCTGCGTCAAATAGGTGCACAAACGGCTTATCGATTCGACATGGATTGAACCGGCAGGCCGAGCGGTAAGAGAAGGAGGTGGAGCGCGCACAAATCCCGCCGAGTGCGAGCATTGGCGGGCTTTACGGTGACCTATTTGGTTACTAGAATTCCGATTACTGTTACGAAATTGGGCGGCGGCCGCCCTCACGGTCGTCGCCGCCGGGCGGGTGGGCTGGTTACGGCGAGAGCCGGTGGGCCAGGGCGGTGTGGCGGCGCCCGGCGCCGATGGTGCGGACCGCGGCGGCGAGGGCTCGGCGGGAGCCGACGAGGACGACGAGTTGTTTGGCGCGGGTGACGGCGGTGTAGAGCAGGTTGCGTTGCAGCATCATCCACGCGCTGGTGGTGAGGGGGATGACGACGGCGGGGTATTCGGAGCCTTGGGAGCGGTGGATGGTCATGGCGTAGGCGTGGGCGAGTTCGTCGAGTTCGTCGAAGTCGTAGTCGATGCTTTCGTCCTCGTCGGTGCGGACGGTGAGGGTCTGCTCCTCGCGGGAGAGGGCGGTGACAATGCCGAGGGTGCCGTTGAAGATGCCGGCTTGGCCCTTGTCGTAGTT
>JBARAE010000135.1:0-7574 GCA_049791715.1 Micromonospora sp. | reverse complement strand
GCCGGCCGCTTGCGGGGACCGCAGGGCGGCGAGGAACGCGCCGGCCACGACGGCCAGGGCAGCGAACGGGCCGCCCGTTCGTCGGACGCGACGGTACGCACGGCCACCACGGTGGCCGGTGCCGTTCTGCTCGGACTGCTCGGCGGGCTGCTCGGCGTCCTGCTCGGCGCGGCGCTCGGCTGGTTCGGCCCCGGGGTCCACGGTCGGCTGCGGGAGAGCCGGCGCCGACGGGCCTTCGCCGACCAGCTCCCGGACGCCCTGCAGCTGGTCGTGGGCTCGTTGCGGTCCGGGTTCTCCCTCGCCCAGGCGATCGACGCGGTGGTCCGCGACTCCCCGCCCGGTCCGCTGACCGTCGAGCTGGGCCGGGCCATGGCCGAGGTCCGGCTCGGCTCGGACCTCGACGACGCGTTGCAGCGGGTCGCGCAGCGGGTGGAGAACGACGACCTGGCGTGGGCGGTGATGGCGATCCGGATCCAGCGCGACACCGGCGGCAACCTGGCCGAGGTCCTCGAAACGACGGTGGAGACGCTACGCGAGCGTGACCGGTTGCGCCGGCACGTCCGGGCGCTCTCCGCGGAGGGACGGCTCTCCGCGTACGTGCTCATCGGCCTGCCGGTCGTGCTGGCGATCTGGATGCTGCTCACCCGGCGCGAGTACCTGAGCCCGCTCTGGACCACACCGGTCGGGCTGGCGATGCTGGTCGGCGCCGTGGTGCTGATGGTGGTCGGCATCTTCTGGATGGCGCGCTGGATCAAGGTCGAGGTGTGAGGCATGGACTCGCTGCTGTTGCTGGCCGGTCTCGGCGCCCTGTTCCTGGCCCTGGTGGTGGCCCTGGTCGCCGTCACCGGGGGGTCCGACCGGCGCGCCGTCGCCCGTACGCTCCGCGTCGCCGACCAGGGCTACCGCCTGCTCCCGTCGACCCCGCAGCCCGCCGGCCAGCCGCACGGGGCCCTGGCTGACCGGGCGCGGCAGGTCGGCCGCCGGCTGACGCCGGTGGACGCCTTCGAGGGCCTCGGTCGCCGGCTGGACCAGGCGGGCAATCCGTCCTGGCTGGGCATGGACGCGGTGCTGGCGTACAAGGGGGTGCTGCTCGTCGGCGGTGCCGCCGTGGGCCTGGTGCTGGCCGCTCTGCTCGCCGGCCCGGTTGCCGCCGCGTTCTGGGCGCTGGCCGGCGGGGCGGCCGGCTTCTTCGCACCGGACCTGCTCGTGCTGCACCTCGCTCAGGAGCGGCAGCAGGAGATCCGGCGGACCCTGCCCGACATCATGGACACCCTGGTGGTGACGGTCGAGGCGGGCCTCGGCTTCGAGGCCGCACTGGCGCAGGTGGTCCGCAACGGCCGCGGGCCGATGGTCGGCGAGTTCGCCCGGGTGCTGCACGAGATGCAGATCGGCCGCCCCCGGGTGGACGCGCTGCGCGAGATGGCCGTCCGGACCAGCGTCAACGAGCTGAAGGCGTTCGCGTCGGCGGCGGTGCAGGCGACCACCCTCGGCGTACCGATGGCGAAGGTGCTGCGGCAGCAGGCCGCCGAGATGCGGCTGCGGCGCCGCCAGCGGGCGGAGGAACTCGCGCAGAAGGTGCCCGTGAAGATCCTCTTTCCGATGATCTTCTGTCTCTTCCCCGCGCTCTTCGTCGTCGTGATCGGGCCCGGGGTGATCCGGCTGCTGGACGCCTTCGGCAACTGACCCCCTACCCACCGTGCGGCGGGGGCGCATCGGGACGATGATTGTCACGTCGGGCCCGATCACCCGGGTCCATGCCGGGAATCCGTCCCCTCCAGCCGGGCTGGCCTGCGGGGATACGGATTTCCGACAGAGCCGCGGGGGCACGGAGAGGGCAGACTGGGCCGGTGGGGGGCGAGGAGATCCTGGGTTACCGCTACCGGCTGGTCGACCAGATCGGCAAGGGCGGCATGGGAGTCGTCTGGCGCGCCTTCGACGAGGTCCTGGACCGGCAGGTGGCGGTGAAGGTGCTCGCCCCGCGGTTCGCCCAGGACGCGGACTCCCGGCAGCGGGTGCTGGCCGAGGCCCGGGCCGCCGCGCGGCTGACCCACCCGCACATCGCCGCGGTCCACGACTACGGCGAGTCGATGACCGCCGACGGCCGCCAGGTGCCGTTCGTGGTGATGGAACTCCTCCAGGGTCGCTCGCTGCACCAGCGGCTCAAGCGGGGTCCGCTCCCCGTCGAATCGGTGCTCCGCAATTGCGCCGAGATCGCCTCGGCGCTCGCCGCCGCCCACGCCGAGGGCGTGGTGCACCGCGACGTGAAACCCGGCAACGTGATGCTCACCCCGGCCGGCGCCAAGGTGGTCGACTTCGGGCTGGCGGCGGTGGCCGGCCAGCACGACCCGAACGGCGAGGGCGACGAACTGCTCGGCACCCCGGAGTACGTGGCGCCGGAGCGGCTCTTCGGCAACACGGTCGTCCCGGCCACCGACGTCTACTCGCTCGGGATGATCCTCTACCGGTTGCTCGCCGGCCAGCCGCCGTGGACGGTGCAGTCGAACGCGGAGATGCTGGAGGCGCACGCCTTCCTCGAACCCGCCCCGCTGCCCCGGGTGCCCGGCCTGCCCCCCATCGTCCGCGACCTCGTGCACCGCTGCCTGGCGAAGGAGCCGACCCAGCGACCGGACAGCCACGAGCTCGCGGTCACCCTGGCGTACGCGGCCGGTGTCCAGGTACCGCTGGACCGCCCCGGCGAGGAGGACCCGGACGACCCGGACGGCCCCGACAGCTCGGCCGCCGATTCGGGCAGCGGCAGCCCGGCCGGTTCCGACCGGGGCAGGATCGCCGTACGGCCCGACCCGCTGGGCGTGCTGCCTCCCACCGGCACCGCCGGTGACCCGTACGTGGCGCGGCTCGCCCGGCACCTCGACGGCTCCCTCGACCACGCCGTACTGCGGCAGCAGGCCAGTGCGCTGCTGCGCGGGGCGGTCGGGTTCGACCTGGCGATCTGGACCGTGCTGGACCCGACCACGTTGATGTGGGCGTCCTGCGTGGTGGACGGCGGCCCGCACGACGAGCAGTTCGAGCGGGAACTGTTCGCCAACGAGTACGGCCAGGAGGACGTCCTGCGGATCGTCGAGCTCGCAGAGGGCGCCCGGATCGGCACCCTCTCCGCCAGCACCCAGGGGGACCCGTCCGCCAGTTGGCGGTTCCGCAACCTGCTGCAGCCCCGGGGATTCGCCGACGAGCTGCGGCTGGCCTGCTACGACGACGAGGGGACGTGGGGGACGCTGCTGCTGTACCGGGCCGGCGGCCGGTTCACCGACGCCGACCTGGCGCACCTCGCGCCCGCGAGCCGGCCGCTCGGCGCGGCGCTGCACCGCAGCCTGGTCCGCGGGGACGCGTCCGTGGTGGCCCCGCTGGCCGAGGCCGCTGCCGACGCTCCCGAGGAGCCGCCCGCGTCCCGGTGGCTCCGGGTGCCCAGGGCCCGCCGCGGACGAGGCAGGCCGCCCGTCGCCCCGGCGGTCGTGCCGGCGCAGCCGACCCGGCGTGCGTCACCGCTGGCGGGCTCGCTGACCCTCTCGCCCGACGGCCGGCTCTTCGACATGACCGAGGACGCCCGCCACCTGCTGGACACGGCGGAGCTGGCAAGGATGGGCGCGGCCGTGACCAGGGGACGGGCGTCGGGGGTGCTCGACGCGTCGGGCGTCCATCACGACGGCCGCTGGCTGGCCTTCCACGCGGTGCCGCGCGAGACGGCGGTGTCGGTCACCGTGCAGCGCATCCGGCCGCACCAGGTGAGCGACTTCGTCATCCGGGCCCTCGGGCTGGAGCCTTGGCAGGGGCGGCTGCTGGCGGCGGTAGCCCGGGGACGCAACACCCGTCAGATCGCCCAGGACCTGGGCATCTCCGCGTACGCCGTGCAGGACGGCATGATGTCGCTGTTCACGGCGTTCGGGGTCACCGGCCGGGTCGAGCTGGTCAAGGCGCTCTTCTTCGACCACTACGCGCCCCTGCACGTGGCCGACACCCGGGTGCCGGCCGGGGTCTGATGCGACCCGGTCAGCGATTCCAGTCTTGCTTGGCCGCGCGGACCAGCTTGTCCTTCAGCTCCCGGGTGTGCCGGCGGCTTACCGGCAGCTCCGTACCGTCGATCACCACCACGTAGCCGGAGTTGACCAGGCGCAGCTCGGCGATCAGCTTGAGCTGCACCAGGTACGACCGGTGGATCCGGACGAACCCGGCGTCCGCCCAGCGCTCCGCCAGGGTGGCGAGCGACACCCGGACCAGGTGTGAGGCGTCGGCGGTGTGCAGCCGCGCGTAGTCGCCCTGCGCCTCCACCCAGCGCACCGCCGAGCGGGGCAGCATCCGGGTGGTGCCGGCCAGCTCGATCGGGATGGTGGGGTCTTCCTCCGCCCGCGCCAGGGCCGCCGGGTGCGACGGCACCACCCGGGAGCCGATCACCCGCCGCAGCGACTCGGCGAGCCGTTCGGCGCGGACCGGCTTGCGGACGTAGTCGGTGGCGCCCAGGTCGAACGCGTCCACCGCGCCGTCGTCGTAGGCGGTGACGAACACGATCGCCGGCGGCCGGGCGAACCGGCGCAGCACCCGGGCCAGCTCCATCCCGTCCAGGCCGGGCATCCGAATGTCCAGGAAGACCACGTCCACGTCGCCGTCGCGGAGCACCCGGAGCGCCTCGGTGGCGTCCCCGGCGGTGTGCAGCCGGGCCACCCGGGGGTCGGCCCGCAGGTGGTACGCCAGCTCGTCCAGCGCCGGCGGCTCGTCGTCCACGGCCAGCACCCGGAGGAAGCCGGTCGCGTTCACGCCGCCGACCCGCTCACTCCGCTCGGTCACGACCCCGCCCGTACGCCGGGGTGGAACTTCGGCACCCGCATGCTCACCTTCGTACCCGAACCCAGGCCGGTCTCCACGACCAGGCCGAACCGGTCCCCGAAGACCGACCGGAGTCGCTCGTCGACGTTGGAGAGGCCGACGTGCTGACCCGGGTCGTCCGTCGGGTCGCTGCCGGCCCCGGCCAGCTCCGCGATGCCGGCGGTCAGCGTCGTCGGATCCATCCCCACCCCGTCGTCCTCCACCGTTATGTGGCATTCTGCGCCCGCGTCCCGGGCCTCGATGCTCACCATGCCGGTGCCCGGCTTGCGGGACAACCCGTGCCGGACGGCGTTCTCCACCAGCGGCTGGAGGCAGAGGAACGGCAGGGTCACCGGCAGCACCTCCGGGGCGATCTGCAACCGCACCTGGAGCCGGTCGCCGAACCGGGCCCGCTCGATGGTGAGATAGCGGTCTATCGAGCGCAGCTCCTCGGCCAGCGTGGTGAACTCGCCGTGCGACCGGAACGAGTAGCGGGTGAACTCGGCGAACTCCAGGATCAGCTCCCGGGCCCGGTCCGGGTCAGTCCGGACGAACGAGCCGATCGCGGTCAACGCGTTGTAGATGAAGTGCGGGCTGATCTGGGCGCGCAGGGCCCGTACCTCGGCCCGGGCCAGCCGCTCCCGGGACGACTCCAGCTCGGCCAGGGCGAGCTGGTCGCCGGCCCAGTGCGCGGTCTCCAGGGTGGCCTGCACCAGCCCCGGTGCCGGCTGGTCGTCCGCGATCGCGACCAGCGCCCCGACCACCCGGCCGTCGGCGCTCAGCGGCGCGACCACCGCGCCGCGGACCGGGCAGTCCACCAGGTCGCACTGCAACTCCGACTCGCGCAGCACCGTCGAGCGTCCGGCCGACGCCGCCCGCCGGGCCGCCGCGAGCAGTTGCTCCCCGTGGTGCGCGCCGCGCCCGTCGAGGGCGAGCAGGACCTCACGGTCGGTCAGCGCCAGCCCGGCCGCGCCCACCAGGGCCCGCAGATGCCGTACCGCCTTCGCCGCGCCCGCGGCGCTCAGCCCGACCCGCAGCGGCTCGGCGGCCAGCCCGGCGGTGTGCAGCACCTCGTACGTGGCGCGCTGGGTCGCCGTGGCGATGCCCCGTCGGGCGCGCAGCCGCAGCACCGCCCAGAGCGCCGCGCCCAGCGCGGTGACCAGCGAGACGACGCCGAAGACGGCGGAGAGGTTGCCACCCACGCAGCGATCCTGACGCCTGTCGGCCGCTACGCCAAGACCGTCAGTACGCGCCCTTGCGAGCGACTACCACCCCGATGGTCCGCCACAGGATGCTGAGGTCGTACGCCAGCGACCAGTTGTCGACGTAGTAGAGGTCCAGCCGGACCGCCTCGTCCCAGGAGAGGTCGGAGCGGCCGGAGACCTGCCACAGGCCGGTGATCCCGGGGCGGACCAGCAGCCGGCGCCGTACGTCGCCGAGGAAGTCGCCGTCGTCCGCGGGCAGCGGGCGCGGCCCGACCAGCGACATCTCGCCCCAGAGCACATTGATCAGCTGGGGCAGCTCGTCCAGCGAGGAGGCGCGCAGGAAGCGGCCCACCGGGAAGACCCGCGGGTCCTGCTTCATCTTGAACAGCAGGCCGTCGGTCTCGTTCTGGTCGACCAGACTGGCCAGCCGTTCCTCGGCGTCGCAGTACATGGTGCGGAACTTCCAGACCCGGAAGGTCCGCCCCTCGTGGCCGACCCGCGGCTGGCGGAAGAAGACCGGTCCGGGGTCGGAGATCCGGATGGCGATCGCGACGGCGACGAAGAGCGGGATCAGCAGCAGCAGGCCCAGCCCGGCGGCGACCCGGTCCATGAGGTTCTTGACCAGCAGCGCCGGGCCCGACAGGGTCGGCTCCTCGACGTGCAGCAGCGGCAGGCCCTCGATCGGCCGGATGTGCACCCGGGGACCGGCGATGTCGGTGAGCTGGGGGGCGACCACCAGGTCGACCCCGGAGCCCTCCAGCTGCCAGGCCAGCCGGCGCAGCTCGCCCGGCTCGGCGCTGGCCGAGCCGCAGACCGCGATGGTGTCCCCGCCGACCTCGCGGACCAGAGCCAGCACGTCCCGGCCGGCGTAGACCGGTACCGGGGTCTCCATGCCCCGGGCGGCGGCGTACCCGTCGGTGATGTGGATGGCCACCGGGACCAGGCCGGCACCCGGGTTCCGGGTGACCGCGGTGTAGACGTCCAGGCACTCCGGCAGGGTGCCGACCAGCACCATCCGGTGCCCGGCGTGGCCGGCCCGCCGGCGGATCAGATGCAGCGCGAACCGGGCCAGGAAGCGCTCCAGCAGGATCAGGACGAGCGCCCCGAGCACGGCGAAGCCGACCGTGTACCGGGACAGGTCGGTCTTGGTGGCGAAGGCGATGAAGGAGACGGTGGCGGCGACGGCGACCCCGCCGCGGATCACCCGCTTGAACTCGTCCGGGCCGAGCCCCAGGTAGCGCCGATCGTAGGCCCGGTTGCCCCAGAGGATCACCAGCCAGCCGAGCGGCAGCAGCAGGAAGGCCACGGTGTAGAACCACGTGGGGTCTTCCTTGGCGTTGTAGAAGCCCGCCCGGGCCTGCCCGAATGCTTCCTGGGCCATCCAGTCGGCCAGCACCACCGCGGCGAAGTCGAGCAGGAGCAGGGCCGCGATGTAGGGGCGGTGCCAGCGGGAGACGCGGCGCCGGGCACGCGCCCATGCCGACCGGGGTACGCCGTTGTGCGACGGCGGAGTCGGCGGCTGGATCTCGAAGCTGTCGACGTGCCGCACGCTCT
>JBARAE010000134.1:0-2139 GCA_049791715.1 Micromonospora sp. | reverse complement strand
CGGCGGGGAGGGCACGCGACCCGGCTCGGGGGGAGGAACGTCTACAGGTCGCCGAAGGTGTCGTACCGGATGTTGTGTGCCGGGACCTCGTCCTCGGCCAGCGCGCGCAGGGTGGCCCGGACCATCGCCGCGGAGCCGGAGACGTAGCAGTCGTGCGTCGTCCACGGCCCGTACCGGGTCACCACGTCGGAGATGTCGCCCAGTTCGCCGTCGAAGGTCAGGTCGTCGCTGCACGCCGGCGTCACCGACAACCACGGGTACGTCGCCACCAGCTCCTCGAGGCGGGACAGGCCGTACAGCTCCTCCCGGTGCCGGGCGCCGTAGAAGACGTGCACCCAGCGGGTCCGGTTGACCGTGGTCAGTTCCTCCACCAGCGCCTTGATCGGGGCCAGCCCCACCCCACCGGCGACGCAGAGGATGTCCCGGGTGGACGAGCGGTCCAGCGTCATCGACCCCATCGGTGAGGCGAGTCGGAGCAGGTCTCCCGGCTTGGTCCGGCGCACCAGGGCCCCGGACACCCAGCCCGCCCCGACCGACGTACGAATGTGGAACTCCAGCACGTTGTCGTCGTTCGGGGCGTTCGCCACCGAGTACCTCCGCCACACCTGCGGGTGGTGCCGGGGCACCTCGATGCTGACGTACTGGCCGGCCTTCCAGGGCAGCGGACGCTGCAGGGCGCGTACGGTCAGCACCGCCATGTCCCGGCCGTACCGCTCGTGGGTCAGTACCTCACCGTGCCAGTACGGCGGATTCTCGTCCGCGGCCGCGCCGGCCAGCATCTTCTCGCTGATCGCCGCGTACGCCTCCCGCCACGCCTGGTCGTACTCCAGGTTCCAGCCATCGCCGGCGATGCTGCGCAGCGCGTCCAGCAGCGCGACACCCATCGTCTCGTAGTGCTTCGCCTCGATCTGGTACTTGCGGTGGTCCCGGCCCAGGGCGCGCAGGTACCCGTCGAAGCTCTCCGGATCGCCCACCGTCTGGGTGGCCGTGACGATGGCGTCCAGGATGCGATCGCCCTGCCCGTTGAGCTGCACCGGGAAGTGGTGGCGCAACTCGGGGTCGAGGAGGAAGAGCCGGGCGAAGAAGTGTGCGTTCAGCCGTTCCCGGTCCTCCTCCACCAGGGCCCAGCTCTCCTTCAACAGCCGCGCGAAGTCCTCCACAGGGGCACGCTCCTTCTGACGGCGGATCGGGCCTGTTCAGGATGTCCACGCAGCGTGCGCACCGGTCGCACAGAATGTGCGACGGTCTCACACTTCCGGTGGGTCGTGTCGATCCGGCCGCCGGTGGGGCAGAGTGGTGCGGTGACCGTTGAGGAGCTCACCCGCCCGGTGGTCCGCCGGGTCCTCGGCATCGAGGTGCTGCTCGTGCTGGGGCTGTCCCTCGGCAGGTCGGCCGTCTACGCGCTGGTCGAGATCGTCGCCAGGGTCACCGCGGCCGTGCCGCTGTCGAAGCAGACCGCCACGCTGAACCAGACCCAGTCCGCCCGGCCCTACCTGGACCTGACGTACCAGCTGCTCGGGATCTTCTTCGCGCTGCTGCCGGTGCTGCTCGCCGTACACCTGTTGGCGCGCGACCCGGGCGACCCGGCGCGGACCCTCGGGGTCGACCTGCGGCGGCCGGGGCGGGACCTGGCTTGGGGTGCCGGCCTGGCGGCGCTGATCGGCCTGCCCGGCCTGGCGCTGTTCTGGGCGGCGGCGCAGCTCGGCATCAACGCCACCGTGGTCCCCGCCGGCCTGCGGCACCTCTGGTGGGCGGTGCCGGTGCTGATCCTCGCCGCGGTGCAGAACGCCGTGCTGGAGGAGGTGATCGTGGTCGGCTACCTGGTCACCCGACTGCGGCAGCTCCAGTGGCGGCTGGGCGCGGTGGTCGCCGCGAGCGCCGTACTGCGCGGCTCGTACCACCTCTACCAGGGCTTCGGCGCGTTTCTCGGCAACGCGGTGATGGGCGTGATCTTCAGCCTCTTCTTCCTCCGCACCCGCCGGGTGCTGCCGCTGATCGTCGCGCACACCCTCCTCGACGTGGTCGCCTTTGTCGGCTACGCGCTCCTGCCCCGGCACCTGTTCACCTGGCTCTGACCGCCAGGCCCGCTTGATCCGCCGCCGCGCCCCCGCCGCTTGATCCACTCGTGCTGCGGCAGGT
>JBARAE010000133.1:0-5707 GCA_049791715.1 Micromonospora sp. | reverse complement strand
GGCGGGCGCCGCGCGGTCAGTCGCCCCGACTGCGCAGGGTGGCCACGGTCGAGCCGGCGAGGGTCAGCAGGCAGTCGGGCAGCAGCCCGTCCGCCACCGCCGCGCCGAAGAGCGCCGCACCGGTGTCCGCGTCGTGGTTCGCGTACGCGCTGACGAACCGCGCCACCCAGCGGGTGTCGTAGGGCGCCTGGTCGATGCCGGGGAAGTCGAGGGCACAGGCGCCGACCGGCGTGGCGTCCCCGACCATGGTGGCGGCCAGGCACCACGCGACTCCGTACGCCCCGGCCAGCCCGGCGCGGTCGACCACCGCGTCGAAGGTACCGACCACCGCGTCGCCGTCCCCGGCGAGCGCTGAGTGCAGAACGGCGGTCGCGTCATCCAGCGCCTGCTGTGCGTGGTCGGTCACCCGCCGAACAGTAGGACGACCGGTCAAGCGGTGACCACCGTACGGCCCGGCCGTCACGCTGAGTGACACTCGCAGTCGGGCTGCCGACGGAGCGACCTCCACGGTCCCGCCGACCGCCCCGGCACGCTAATGTGCGCAGCGGACCTTCGCCCGAGGAAGGACGATGATGCTCGTATCACGAGGTTTCCGCACGGCCACAGCACTGGCCGGTGCGGCACTCCTGCTCGCCACCAGCGCATGTGGGAGTGACAAGCCCGAGGGGGCGACCACCACCACCCAGGTGCGCCTCTACGGCTCCGACGGCAACATGCTCAATTCCTTCGCCGCCGAGTTGAAGGACCGCGCCGACCTCGTGAACGGCATGAAGGGCACGACGCCGCTGACCCAGCTGCCGGACAGCTTCAAGGAACGGCTACGCACCGTAGACCCGAAGCTGACGGACTACCTCTACGCCGCGGAAACCTACGACGCGGTGGTGGTCAGCGCGCTGGCCGCCCAGGTCGCCGGCAGCACCGACGCCGCCGCGATCGCCAAGCAGATCGTCGGGGTGACCACCGGCGGTGAGCGCTGCGAGGACCCGGCGACGTGCCTGCGACTCGCCGGCCAGGGGCGGGACATCGAATACCGCGGCGTGTCGCTGACCCGGGCGGGGTTCACCGACGCCGGTGAACCGGCCACAGCCAGCTACGCCACGCTGCACTTCGACGACCAGAAGCTCGACGACGGCAAGACCGAGTTCGTCGGCGCCGGCGACGAGGCGGCGGCGAGCAGCAAGACCCCGCCCCGGGGGAAGAAGCCGCGCAAGTCAGCCACACCGCTGATCCTCGGCGGGCTGCTGCCGCAGACCGGTGACCTCGCGATCGCGAACCCGCCCATGGCGGCCGGTGCCGCACTCGCCGTCAGGGAGGTCAACGCGGCGGGCGGGGTGCTCGGCAAGCCGGTGGTCTGGATCGACGGCGACGACGGGACGAACCCCGACGTCGCGAAGGCCACCGTGGCCTCGCACGTCGCCAAGGGCGTGCAGGTCTTCATCGGCGCCGGCGCCTCCGGAATCTCCCGCGCGGTCCTGCCGGACGTGGTGGCCGCCGGGCGGGTGCTCTTCTCCCCGTCGAACACCGACGCCGGGCTGACCACGGTGGAGGACAAGGGCCTCTACTTCCGTACCGCCCCGTCCGACATCCTGCAGGGCCGCGCCCTGGCCGACGTGATCCTTCGCGACGGCCCGCACAAGATCGCCATCGTGGCCCGCAAGGACTCCTACGGTGAGGGCCTCCAGGAGAACGTGCGCGCCGACCTGGAGCGCGTGGGTATCGCCGCCGACAAGGTCAAGCTGCTGACCTATGACCCGCCGGCCGACGCGGACGCAGCGCCGGTGGACTTCACCGCCGGTGCCAAGGAGATCAAGGACTTCGGCCCGGACGCCGTACTGATCATCGGCTTCGGCGAGTCGGCCCACGTGATCACGGCGCTGGCGGACGCCGGGGTGCAGATCCAGCACTGAGCGACGACGAAGGCCGCACCGGGCGAATCGGTGCGGCCTTCGTCGTGTCGAGCTTCGGTCAGCGGGAGCGACGCCGCTCCAGGAACTCGGTCATCCGCCGGTGCTTCTCCTCGTCCTCGAAGAGCACCGCCTGGCTGAGCAGGTCGAGCTGCGGGTGCGCGGTGGGCGGGGCGTCCACGGCCAGCTTGGTCAGCCGCAGTGCCAGCGCCGAGCCCTTCGCCATCTCGTTGAGCAGCTCGTGTGCGGCGGGAAGCAGCTCGGCCGGCTCGGCCACCACCCGGTTGACCAGCCCGATCCGCAGCGCCTCGTCGGCGTCCACCCGGCGCCCGGTGAAGAGCAGCTCCTTGGCCCGGGCCTCGCCGATCAGCGCCGGCAGGCGATGCGTCGCGCCGGCGCCGGCCAGGATGCCCAACCGCACCTCCGGCTGGCCGAAGACCGTACGCGCCGTGCAGACCCGCAGGTCGCAGGCGTACGCCAGCTCGGCGCCGCCGCCCAGCGCCGGCCCGTCCATCGCCGCTACGGTCGGCATCGGCAGCGCCCGGATCCGGGCGAATGCGGCGGAGTTGATGGCGGCAAGGGCGTCGAGGCGGCCCCGCTCGCGGAGCTGGCCGATGTCCGCCCCACCGGCGAAGATGCCCTCGGCCCCACCGGTGAGCAGCAGCAGCCGCGGCCGCGCCTCCAACTCGGCGCAGACCGCGTGCAGCTCGGCGATCAGGTCGGCGTCGATGGCGTTGCGCTTCTCCGGCCGGTCCAGCGTCACCACCAGCCGGTCCGGCAGCTCCTCGGCCCTCAGCCCAGTCACCGTGCCCACCTTCCGTTCGCGACTGCGGGGCCCGCAAGCTCACTCCTCGCGCTCACTGTTTGACGCCGCCTTCCCAGCGGTAGAAGCCCTGGCCGGTCTTCTTGCCCAGCCGGCCGTCGGCGACCATCTCCACCAGCAGCGGCGGCGACGCGAACCGGTCCCCGTACGCGGCCTGCAGGGTGCGGGCGATGTCGAGCCGCACGTCCAGCCCGACCAGGTCGGTCAGCTCCAGCGGGCCGACCGGGTGGCGGTAGCCGAGCACCATCGCCTTGTCGATGTCGGCGGGGCTGGCCACCCCGTCGGCGACCATGCGGATCGCCTCCAGCCCGAGGGTGACCCCGAGCCGCGAGGTGGCGAAGCCTGGCATGTCCCGTACGACGACGGGGTCCTTGCCCAGCCGGGTGGCGAGCGCGACGGCCGCCGCGGTGGTCTCCTCGCTGGTGGCCGGGCCGACCACGATCTCCAGCAGCGCCATCGCCCAGACCGGGTTGAAGAAGTGCAGCCCGAGGAAGTCCTCCGGCCGGTCCAGTCCGGCGGCGAGGTCGGCGATGGAGATGCTGGAGGTGTTGCTGCCCAGCAGGGCGGGGCGCAGGGCGGCCGCCTCCCGGAGCACCGTCCGCTTGAGATCCAGCCGCTCTGGGACGGCCTCGACGATCACGTCCGGCCCCTCGGCCACCTCGGCCAGTCCGGCCCGCAGGGTCAGGCGCTTCCGGTTCGCCGCCGCCTCGTCGGTGGTCAGCTTGCCGCGCTGAACGCCGCGTTCCCACAGCTCGCCGAGGCGCTGGACGGCGGCGGCGCCGCGCGCCGGATCCACTTCCACCAGTTCGACGGCGTACCCTGCGCCGGCCGCCACGTAGGCGATGCCGAGCCCCATCGTGCCGGCTCCGACGACCACAAAACGACCACTCATGACGTCCCCTCGCCGCGCGCGGTGGCGCGCGGGGTCTCCGCCGCGCCCGGCCGCCCGCTCCGCTCGTTCATGGGTGCGACCCTAGGCGGCAGCGGTGAGCCCGGCATGCGTGGGGGCTGACCGGATCGGGTACAGACGGCCGTCAACGCCAAGGGAAGGACTGACATGAGCCAGGCACCGGAGAGCGCGGAGAGCAGGGAGACGGTGGAGACCCGCGGCGACGACCGCGTCGACCTGCTGCGCGCGGACACCAACAACGACGGCAGGACCGACGTGTGGGTGGTCGACACCGACGGCGACGGCAAGGCCGACCTGTTCCAGTTCGACACCGACGGTGACGGCAAGGTGGACATCACCATGGTCGACATCGACGAGGACGGCACCCCGGACGAGGTGGTCGACGGCGACGGCGGTCTCCCCCCGGAGCAGCACTCCCCGACCGTCCAGGTCTGAGCGGAGAGGAAGGGCCCCCTGCTAACGCCCGGCGATAGCAGGGGGCCCTTCCCAACAGGCGGCCACGATCAGGCCAGCTTCAGCGTGGCCAGGTAGTACGGGGCGTCGTGGTCGTCCACGTCGGCCAGCCGCCACGGCGAGCCGTCGACCAGCTCGGCCAGTTCGTCGACCGAGCACACCAGGTAGTCGAACCACTCGGTGCCCAGTTCGCGGTAGCGCAGCCGCAGCCGTAGCTGGCCGCCCAGCCGCCCACGCTGCCGGTTGAGCTCGTGGTAGCCGGTGTGCAGCGGGTCCCGGGTGCCGTACGGGTCGGTGCCGTGCGCGATGACCTGCGCGCCCGGTCGGGCGAGCGCGGCGAGGGCGGCCAGGAACCCGGGTGCCCGCTCCCGCCCCTCGATCAGCCCGAGGTTGTTGCCGAGCAGCAGGAAGGTGTCGTACCGCCGGTCGTCGGCGACGTGCCGGTCGACGGTGCCGTGCACCAGGTCACGTACGCCCCGGTGCCGGCAGACCCGCAGCGCCCCCGCCGACGTGTCCAGCCCGGTGACCGGAACACCCCGGTCCTGCAGGTGCAACGCGATCCGGCCGGCACCGACCCCGATGTCCAGCGTCCGGCCGCGCACCCGGTCCACCGCCCGGTGGTCGTACGGCAGCCACTCCGACGGTGGGTCGAGGTAGTGGGCGGCGGGCGCCCCGTTGATCAGTCCGTCGTCCCGTTCGATGATCTCGATGACCGGACGGGGGTACCGCCCACCGACCAGCGGCCGGGGTCCGACCCCGGTGGCCACGGCGTACGCGTCGCGGATCAGCTCGCCGAACACGTCGCCGATCCTGGGTTCCCCGGTCACGGCGATCACGCTATCCGGGCTTCGGGCGGCTGTCGCGGCCGTATCCTGAGCGGCGTGACCGAACTGGACCGCCTGGCGGCCGAGAAGTACGTCCTGCTGACGACCTTCCGCAAGGACGGCCGGGCGGTGCCGACCCCGGTCTGGGCGGTCCGGGACGGCGACGCGCTGGCGGTGTGGACGGTGTCGGACTCCGGCAAGGTCAAGCGGATCCGCCGCGACGGCCGGGTCACCGTGGCTCCGTGCGACGTGCGAGGCCGACCACGCGGCGGCGCGGTACCGGGGCACGCGACGATCTCCGATCCCGCCGGCACGCGGCGGATCCGCGACCTGTTGAAGCAGAAGTACCGGCTGATCGGCCGGTTGAGCCTGCTCGGCAGCCGGCTGCGCCGGGGTGAGCGGGGCACGGTCGGGTTGCGGATCACCCTGGACGAGTGACCCCCGGACACGATTCAGGGGCGGCGGATCGTCGCTGTCGCGTACGTCCGGCCGCCCCTGATCGGAACGTCTGGTGAAATCGTTCGGGTCGTCAGTCTCCCTGACGCTGCTGCGGGATCTGCCCCTGCAGCAGTGCCCGGACCTCCGACTCGCGGTAGCGGCGGTGGCCGCCCAGGGTGCGGATGGCGCTGAGCTTGCCAGCCTTGGCCCACCGGGTCACCGTCTTCGGGTCGACACGGAACATCGACGCCACCTCGGCCGGCGTGAGTAGCGGCTCTGGTTCGTGCGTTCGCGATGCCATCGGGTCACTCCTCCACATGTATAGACATCGGCCGGGGTCCCGCCGGCCGACGCG